>JAJFVB010000034.1 GCA_021372055.1 Desulfobacteraceae bacterium
TATCTTTTGTGCCTCCTGCGATCAGATTTTTCTTCTAAGCACATGGAGCAACCGCCTTCAAAAGGTAATCGCGTTGAATGCTCATGGGAACCGGGACTGCGGGATCCCGCCCTTCGACAATGCTGACTGGATGTACGGGAAAGACTGAAGTGTAAAGCGAAACCGGGCACACGGTCATGTGAGATGGTCCGCATTACCCGGATCAAAAGCGAGAAAAGTGGCCGTTTCCCTCAAATCGGATGATTAAAGCTCTGCCACCCTGAATAACAGGCATCTTTTCATCTGAAAAAGAGTATGTTCTTAGAGATTCAGAAACCCAAACCTGGCAAAAAAATCTCAGTCCGCAATCGGCTCGACATCACCCGGACTGACCATGACACATACGGATCTTCCAAGAATTTCGATGTTTAAGCCGAACAGACATTTATTTCCCGCTTCCATGCTGCCCAGCACCCCGCTGACGCCCTCAAGCACCCCCTGCCTGATGCGCACCCGGGCTCCCACCTGCAGCCTGTTCATGACGCTGAGATGCTCTCCGCTTCTCGTCATCATCTGCAAATGCAATATCTCCTCGGCTGTGACCGGAGTCGGCGATCCCGGCTTCGTTCCCAACAAACACACCACCCCATGCGTTTTGAGCACGTGCGCAAATTCCCGCGGTATCGGAGCGACGCGGACAAAGAGATATCCAGGGAAAAGCGGCCAGTCCAAAGTCTTTTTCCGGTCATGCCACTGAGTGGTCTTCTTCATTGTGGGCAGGTAGTTCTCAATTCCCAATCGCGTAAATTGCCTCCTGGCAACGAATTCGCACCGGGACTGAACATACACGGCGTACCAGCTGGCTGCCGCTTCATCGATACTTTCCAGACAGACAGGTACTCTTTCATTCATCAAGTCTAGCATGGAATAGCCCTTATATGTTTTGATTATTTATATTTTCCAGAATACATCTGCAACATGGATGCCAAATACATATGTGATTGAATAAAACATTTTTTTACCTTACTCCTATAGCTATAAATGACTTTTTCCTAGCTTCGAGCCCTCGAACGAGAGCAGAATAATGCACGATGCATGCAATATATTTCACCCGGATTGTCGATTGCCGCTCCCTGAAACTATGGGAAAGCCGCTTCTCAGACTTTTGGGGGCAGCAAGGGCGAAAGAGTTGTATCGATTGGAAACAACAAATTTGAATCATAAGAAAATACACAGATTTGTAAGCTGTTTCTCTTGGATACAACTGCTTCCAATAGTCCGTGAGCTTGCGAATGAGGAGAAGGGTAGAGCTTCATAAGTGTTCCCTTTGGATACAATTATTTGGACGACCCGTCTTCCGGAGGTATCCGCCTGATTATCTTGGATCTTTCCCGCGGCTCGGTATCGCGCCCCAGGATCCAATTGCGGTGTCCGGATCCTCTCCTTTCGGCTTTTCCCAGGAGTTGCCGGAAAGCATTTCTCTCTTTCAAAGCTCATGCCTGCTTCGAGAATCCTATGCCGGAAATCGCGCAAATTTTTCGTTTTCCACCGTCTCCCTGCCCGGAGGCTTTCCGGTGGAAAAGAGCGGGGGAACTGATTTCCCCCGCACCCCCCTCGGGATTTCTGTCGCAGCCTTACGCGCACGCGCGTCAGGCCCGCCGCAAACGCCAAAATGAGCAGCGCAGCTGCGTGTGGGGAGCAGGCTCCCCACGGTCTGAAAGCCTGGCATCATCTTGAACGCTCATTGGTATTACGCAACCGGGCAAACAATCTCGGACATTGGGACGCACCTGTCGTGTGGACCCTTTCGAAGCACTTGGGGCCTATTTGCTTCAATCATTGCTGATTCGTCATGAGAACCGCAGGCAGGTGTGCCTGCTTCCAGACTATCCTACTTGGCTTCAAAGCCTCGCGGATCTTGCGTGCGATCTGAACTTCTTCATGCACAACTCGGCGTCATGGAGTCTTTTATACAACGCTTTTCGCGAAATCCCCAGCAACCTGGATGCCTTGGATTTATTCCCCTTGCAGACCGTAAGACTCTGCCTGACGGCCTCGATTTCCAGCTCTTTCAGAGGCATAAGATTCTGCTTAAGCTGCCTGAGACTCCGGCTCGAACCCTGGAACTCCCCGGTAAAGTCGTTTTTCGTTATTCTTCTTCCCTTGGCAAGGACAACGGCGCGTTCGATAGCATTCTTGAGCTGCCGGATATTTCCCGGCCAGTGGTATTCCTGGAGCATCTGGACAACTTCATCGGTTACGACGAGGTTCTTTCTTTCCCTGGCCGAGAACTCCTCGACAAAGGTCTTGATGAGAATCGGAATATCCTCCACACGGTCCCGCAGCGGCGGGATCTCGACATGGATTACATTGATTCTATAATAGAGGTCCTCCCTGAATGTGCCGTTCTGGACCTTGCTTTTCAAATCGCGGTTGGTGGATGAGAGCAGCCGGAAATCCACCTTGATCCTCTTATTGCTGCCGAGTCGTTCGATCTCGCGTTCCTGGAGAACTCTGAGGAGCTTTGCCTGGAGCGAGAGCGGAAGTTCCCCGATTTCATCGAGCAGTACCGTACCCCCGGCAGCCTCTTCAAATTTGCCGACCCTTCTGGACGTCGACCCGGTGAACGATCCTTTTTCACTGCCGAAGAGCTCCGATTCCATCAACTCATGGGGGATGGCCGCACAATTCAAAGCCACGAAAGGCTCGTTTTGCCTGCAGCCCCGGTGGTGCAGCATCCTGGCGATCAACTCCTTGCCCGTGCCCGTTTCGCCTGTGATCAGCACGTTGATTGCCGAGTCCTTCACTTCATCTATGGTATGGAGGAGGTGAAGCATGCTTGGGCTTGCGCCGAGGATGATCTCGCGACCGTCCTCAAAGGTGAGTGTCTTTGCCTGACGGGACTGTTCCACTCTGGCGCAGCGCTCTCCCATCACTCTGCCGACCACTTCGCGAAGCTTCTGATAGTTGGGGGGTTTGACGAAGAAATGATATGCCCCCGAAGCCATGGCGCTGACCGCGGTCTCGATGGTTCCGAAACCGGTGAGAAAGATCAGGGGGATCTCGTTCTGGCGGCTCTTCAGCGCTTCAAAGAAGGCGATACCATCCATTTCCGGCATCATGATGTCTGAGATTATGAGATGGGGATTGGCCGCCGGCAGCATCTCCAGAGCTTGCTTGGCGGATTGGAAAATACTGGTCTTGTAACCATCGCCCTTCAGTATCGCGGAAAGGATTTTTGCCCCATTTGGTTCATCGTCGATAATCATTATCCTACCGTCTGCCGGATCACTCATCCTTCCCTCCTCCTTCTGCAGCAGGAAGCCACAACCTCACCACGGAACCCAGTTGCTGCTTGCCTATGATCTTGAAGCCACCGCCGTGGCGTCTGAAAGCCTCGGCGGTTATGGAGAGTCCGTACCCTCTGGAACTGGATCCGGGGTCATCGCGCAAACCGGCATCGATCGGATTTCCGGCCATGCCTGTGCCCGAATCGGAAATTTCCAGAAAGACGTAGTCTTTGTCCGATAGCCTCCTGCTGAAAGTCGATGCAACCAGGACCCCTCCATTGGGCATCGCTTCCATGGCGTTGCTGATGATGTTGGCTATCGCCTGTTCTATTTCGAAGTAGTCTATGGATACGGGCGGGACCGGTCCCAACTCGGAGATAAACTTGATTTTCGTCGTCTTGGCCCGTAGCGTGTTGAGTGTCTCAAGCTTCCTCACAATCCCGTTCAGGTCGGTTGTGACCAGCAATATCTTGCGGCTGGAGTTGTCGAGAAATCCCGAAATGACGGATTCCATCCGCTCGATCTCGGCATCGGCCAACGAGGTGAATTCAGCGACCTCCGGGTCCGAGGAGTATTTGTTGCCGAGGTAGAACATTGCCCCTTTTATCGAATGCAGGGGGTTCCGGAAGTTATGAACAAGGGATATTGCGGATTTTCCTATGTTGATAAGCCTTTGCGATTGCATCAGATCAGCATAGGGCCAGCACTGGGGAGCGGCCCGCAAGACAACGGTGGCTCCCATCACCGTTCCCGCCGCATCCTTGAGCGGTTCGATGACAATTTCAGCTTCCAGCGTTCCCAGGAAACAATCCACCCGGAAGCCGTTGAGGACCCTGATCTTGCCGCCCCGTATCGCCTCCTCGACCAAATCGATACCATCCTCCTCGATCCTCGGCAGCTTCTCAAAATAGGGAACTCCCAGGCTGTCCGAAGACACGAATTTGATTTGATCGAGCATACCCCGGTTCAGTGACTGCAACCTGAGCGCAGTATCCACTTCGAATGTGACACTGCACGGAAAGCAGCTTGTCTGCTGGGAAACCATCCGCAAAATCCACTCACCTTGTTGGAGTTGATCGAGCTTTTCCGAAACCGGCACAGTCTGCGCTAGAGCACTATTGGAATGAGAGATCTTTTCTTTTTGTCCTGCTGTACATTTTCCCATAGAAAGTGTTGAGCCGAACAGGCATGTGCGCGGAACGTGCGGTTCTCTTGGGACCCCTTCGCCTGGAGCCTGCATTCCATGTGCTCAGTGTGCCCAAAATAACATGTCCAAACTTGCAGTCTCTCGAACTGGTATTTTTATTGTTGAGCCATGGTTGGTGAGTCTGGTCAAAGTCAACTCATATTCCAGCGCCAAGTTACGGGACGTGGCATTGCCGGCTCGAAAAAATCCTAGCCCAGGCAAAACAGGCAAACCAAACGACCTGCATACGCGAACTTTAAGAATTGTTTGCGAAGGCTTCAAGAGGGCTCACCCCTTAAGTGACATCTGCATCGGCCGAAAAACCGGTGAACTGATTAAGACTGGCGCCGAATGTATCCTGGAATCCCCGATACGCTGTTCGCGAAAACTGGCACTTCCCCTTCACAGGTGCGCACCTAAAACGGATCGACTGGGGGAGAAATAGAATGGAAGCAGGAACATCACAAGAAAGTCGCAAAGGATCGCAAAGGTCTCATCCGCCAAGGTGGCCTTTGAGTAGTACCTACAACCATATCACATTCCCTATCGGAATCAATTGCAATCTTTGCATGTTCTATACATTTTGTTTTCAAGGAACCTGGCGGCATGAGCTAACGTACATCTTTTTACATTTTTCATTCTTCGCTGAACTCGCCGCTAATCCGGCATGCCTTGGCAGCGCTAAGTCAGGCTACAATCTCGTGGTCCTGAAACTTGAATTCCAAGCGTGAACGCGGGCTGACCATACCAATCCCATCAAGGTCAACCGGAACGGGCTGACGCCGGCTTGTTGAACCGTCCTTCCAATAATCCAGCCTTCTTTCCAACCACAGACATTTCGCCGGACCGGCAGGCAATCCTAGGCTATACGAATATCCCCCGGTTCTAATGCTGATGGAATTTGTGGGTACAGTAAAGGTGATTTTAGGGGATAAAAATGGGTATATAGGCTATACTACTTCGCGAAAGTGCGCATGGTTTTAGCATCTTACGTAAATATACACGACTGCACCAATGGGAATGAAGAAGATTATGAATATACCCGTATGGATGTCATGGCAGGCGGGGACCGAGGGATCGGAACCGGGCGTAACCCGACACGGCGGCTCTTACACAGAAATCGTACCTCACTTGACCATATCCAGGCGGAATACCCGATTGTATGCCATACGGCCCGGACCCCGCGAGTGCTTCCGGAAAAGTCCGGAGAATGCCTACTATACGACTATGCCCATCGGAATTGGTATATAATAAATATACCCAAATAGATGGCATGCTCAGCAGCAGACCGAGCAATCGGGGGGGATAAGCCGCCACGACGGCTTACCAATATTCAGGGAAGGACCTCACGGCGACTCCGGCACGGAACTCTAACGCTCTTTGCCCTCATCGGGCGATTCCATGTCATCGAGCCGGGAGCTCACGACTGTGTTCTTGATGGTCCAGTAAACGCTCCGGAAATGCTCGTCGAAGTTGCCGGTCGAAACGCGGCCCATTTCGATGAACTTCACCAGGATTTCCTTCGCCACTTTGAGGATCTTCTCATCGTCCTGTGTCATCGCTCACTCTCTTTCGCAGTAAAAAGCCCCTGCTCCATGGAGGGAAGGCCATATTGAATCAAGCAGGGGCTTCTCGAGCTGTGTGGAATACCCCGTAAGGGCATCCCGTCGCCCCGGTCTTTGTAACACAAAAGGAGCAGGGAAAAAATCAAAAGGAAATCAACAGACGCGCATCCCGGCGGTCCTGCCGCGCGACGGAGGGGGCGAGCCAACCGCTCCGGGCTTGTGATGCACGGGCACGAACGGAGGGCGGGCGGCGTATTTTGCACAATCCGCAAGTGGCCGAAAAAGGGCATCCAGTCTAGCCGGGGCCAAAATCCCGAGTCATTTTGAACGGCTTTTGCCCCGTCCGGGACAAAAAACAACTTGACATCGGCAATTTGGGTCTGTACAAATTGCAGTCAAGTGGGAAATTGTGGGCAAAAGGGGCGCTAAGTGGGAATCTTAAACAAACCCTACTTCCGAGGACGTTCAGTCCACCGGCTGGATACAAAAGGCCGGCTCCGCATTCCCTCAAAATTCAGAGAAGTCCTTCAACACCACTATACGGACGCTCTCATCATCGCACAGCTCGGAGATTGCCTCGTTGCGTATCCTCCCGAGCGCTGGGATGAGATCGAAGCCAAGGCATTGGGTCTCTCCGAGGTTCAACCCGAACACAGATCATTCCTGCGCCGCTTCGTTTCAAGCGCAGAGGAATGTGAGTTCGACAGTCAGGGGCGGATCCTTATTCCGCCTCTCCTTCGTGAAGATGCCCGGCTTGATCTGGATGTTGTCCTTGCCGGAGTGCTCACGAAGTTTGAAATATGGGACAAGGCAACCTGGGATCTCCAGGCCGAGCGGGATAGAGAAAACGATCACAAAATAATGGAAACAATCGCCGGAACCGGGCTCTAGTATGGACGAAAGCCTGCGGGGAGGTCAACACATTCCGGTCATGCTCGGACCGGTCTTGGAACTTTTGAACTGCGGACCTGACGGTCTTTACGTAGATGCCACTCTGGGAGGGGGAGGATACGCCCGGGCAATACTCGATCGAAGCGCACCGGAGGGGGTCGTGCTGGGTATGGACTGGGACGAGCAGGCAATTGGGCGGGCACGCGAAAGGCTTGGCGCTTATGGTGACAGACTCATTTTGGAGAAGGCCGACTTTGCCGACATACGCCAGGCCCTTCGCGAGCATCGCATCGACTCCGTGGACGGAATTGCCGCGGACCTGGGCGTTTCGAGTTTCCAGCTCGACGACCCAGGCCGCGGATTCAGCTTCACCCATGAAGGCCCGCTCGATATGCGCATGAACCGCGATCTCAACGTTACCGCGGCGGATCTGGTTAACACGCTGCCGGAAAAGGACCTCGCGGACCTCATTTACCGTTTCGGGGAGGAGCGGCTTTCGAGGAGGATTGCCGGGACGATCGTCATGGAGAGGAAGAAGGGCCGGATTTCAACAACTCTTGAACTGGCCGAGATGATACGCAAGGCGGTTCCGAGGACAAAGGACTCGGCGCGAATTCACCCGGCGACCCGAACCTTCCAGGCGCTTCGCATAGCGGTAAATCGTGAACTCGAATCACTCAAGCGCTTCCTCGATGAAGCGCTGGACGTGCTCAGGCCCGGAGGAAGGCTTTGCGTGGTCGCCTTCCACTCCCTGGAGGACCGGGTCGTGAAGGAAAGGTTTAAAAACTGGGCGCGGTCTTGCCGGTGCCCTCGAGAGGTTTTCCAATGCACGTGCGGAGGAGAACCGCTCGTACGGATCCTTACCAGGAAAGCGCTTCGGCCTTCGCCCGATGAGGCCGGAAGCAATCCCCGCTCGCGCAGCGCAAGGCTCCGGGCGGTGGAGAAACTCTAACCGTCGGGAAAGTCCTCGATTGGGACGGCGGCAAAATTAAAAAGGTGGCGTCACGGCGCATCCTTCCCCGGGTTTAGAGGGGACCCGGGGAAGCACAGCGCCGGTTTCACCCCCCCCTGAGGGGGATAGTGAGCGGGGGGTTTCACGGAGCGGTGGAAGAAGTAGGGGCAGGTCCGGGCGGTCCCACGGGGCCGTCCGGAAGCTTTTTCCGATTGGCCGCAGGCTCTGGAGGGCACCATGAACGGGGGAGGAGCCAGAGGATAGATAGAGCGTGAGGGATGAAACACCATTGGCGGTTCACCTCAATTTGGAAAGGGCTGGATCATGCAGGGACCGAACTTGAGGACCGGAATGCCGGAGCAAAGATGTTTCTCACTCCATTTCCTGTTCAAGTGCGATCTGGCGGAAAGGTACGAGCCCTTTGTGACCCGCAGGCCGGGGATGCCGGACGCTTTCTTCTTCAAGCCGGCGATGTATCCCCGGCGGCTTGGCTCAAATGGCGCCGCCCTTCGCGACAGCGGTCCGGAATGGGATCTCTGAGGCGAAGTGCCTGTTTTATTTTAACCGGCAGCCCGCATGACTGCCGTCAGGCCGTAGAGGCTGCAACCATGCGAGAAGTGGAAATCCGATGAATCGAGCCAGAGAAACTGTTCCAACGCACAGCATGAAGCCTGGAAGCGATTTCAGCATCCAACAAAAGGAATCCGTATCCGCGCATATCGGAGCATGGCTGGTCTCGGCCTTATTCCTGGGATCGGTCTTCGTCATGTGCGCTATTTTTTACGTCTGGCTCTACGCGCAGCAGGTTCAGGACGGCTATCATCTCGCGAAGATCTACGAAGAAAACGAGTTGCAGCGCACGGTCCAGCGGAAGCTTAAACTCGAGTGGTCACGTTTCAGGGATCCGACTCGACTGGAAGAAATTGGGCAGAAAGAATTCGGCCTGGCCCCGCCCAGGCCTGATCAGCAGATTCTAGTTCGCTAGGGAACGTACCCGAAGGGGCTGTCAATGGATAAGCACGAGCCGCGGAATTTTCTAAGCGCCCGCTACAGGTCGTGTCGCGTGCTCTTGAATGTGCTCGTGATCGCAGGCTTGTGCGCCATTGCATGCAAGGCTTTCCGGCTGCAGGTCCTGGAGCATTCGGTCTGGGTGGAAAGATCCCAGGCGCAGCTGAACACGACTTTTACGGTCCCGGCTTACCGCGGGTCCATATACGACCGCATGGGACGTCTTCTCTCCTACTCGGTGCCGCAACGCTCCCTGTACGCCGACGGACGACATATCGACAATCCCCGCAAAGTGGCGGCCCAACTGGGACAGATTCTCGGAGAACCACCGGCCGCAATCGAGAAAAAACTCACGGCCTCGCGCCATTTCGTCTGGATAAAGCGCCACCTCACCGATCAGCAGGCCCTGGCGGTGGAGAGCCTGAAATGTCCCGGGCTCAATCTCACTGACGAATACAAGAGGTTCTACCCCTACAGGCAGGTCGGAGGACAAATTGTCGGGTTCGTGGGAATGGACGGGAACGGTTTGGAGGGCGTCGAGAAGTCCTTTGACGACGTGCTGAAAGGGGCCGCCATCCCGGTGGGCCAGATGCGCGACGGCTCGCGCAAGTGCATCTGGATGAAGGCTTCGGCGCCTCCCGATCCTGCGGAAAGCTACGGAGTGAAGCTCTCGCTCGATACCTTCATTCAGTATCACGCGGAATGCGAACTGGAGAAGGTGGTCCAGAAGTACAAGGCCAAGGCGGCCGAAGTCGTGGTCATGGATGCGAGGACTTCCGAAGTGCTCGCGATGGTAAACTGGCCGTTTTTCGATCCGAACCTTCCCGAGAAAAGAGACGCCGCACTGTGGCGCAACCGGACGATCGCGGACGCTTTCGAGCCCGGCTCGACATTCAAGGTTTTCCTCATGAGCGCGGCGCTCGATGACAATATGGTTCGCGAACGCGACCGTATCTACTGCGAGGGAGGCAAATGCAAGCTGGCCGGCCACCTGATAAAGGACGTGCACGGCCACGGCTGGCTCACCATGCCGGAAGTGATCAAATACTCCAGCAACATCGGGGCCGCCAAACTCGCCCTGCACATCGGCGGCGAGCGGTACTACCGCTACATCAGCGGATTCGGTTTCGGGTCTGTCTCGGGCATCCAGCTGCCCGGAGAGGTCAAGGGACTCCTGCGGCACCACAAGCGGTGGCGGCCGATAGATCTCGCCACGACCGGTTTTGGCCAGAGCATCGGCGTCACCAGTCTTCAGCTCACCACGGGTGTCTCCGTTATCGCCAACGGCGGCGAATTCCTTCCGCCGACAATCGCCCGGTCCATCCTCGACTGCAACGGGAAGCCCATCCGGGAGCTCGGCACGACGAAAACGCGACGCGTGATACAGAAGAAGACAGCCGATCAGATCCGTGCTATGATGGTTTCGGTAACTCAGGAAGGGGGCACCGGCGTCCAAGGCGCCCCGGAGGGTTACACTGCGGCATGCAAGACTGGAACGGCACAGGTAATGGATCCGGCAACGAAGCGTTACGCTTCGCACAAATATACTTCGGTTTTTACCGGGTTTGTCCCGGCAGAACAACCCAGACTGGTAATTTCCGTAGTCGTCCACGAACCCCAGGGAGCGATTTACGGTGGAGTGGTGGCTGGTCCGGTTTTCCGGAACATAGCCGCCAAAGCGTTGCCTTACCTCGGGGTTATGCCTTCGATTCCAAACCCTGCACCGAGCATCCGCCTTGTTAATTCCTCATCTGCCGGCGCTTCGAAAAAAGCCTCCGGCAGGCAGGACGCGAGCGGCAAAGCCGTAGCTGATTCCAATAAGCCCAAGGCAGATAAAACGGTCGCCAAGAAAAAGCCCGCGACTGTCATAACTGATGCCAAGAAGACGCAAGTGAGCCCGAAAACGAGTTCCACCGAACAGCGTCGGCCTGAGACATACAGCCTCAGAGCCCAGGAACGCGCATCAGGGCTTTATTAGGTGTTCGGGAGGATTCCTCGTTCCGTGCATGCGAGGCACCGGCCCCGCCCGTTTCCGACGGCGGAAAGGGAGCCTTGCGGTCGACGGGATCGGAGGAGCCGGCACGGGATATCCGCCGATTGATCGCGAATTTTGCCGGAGCATGACACGCAACACTCGATTCAGGACAGGCAATGGAAGAATGAAGACCCTGGGAGAACTCATCGATAACCTGGAAGTCCTCGCCACAAGCGGCGCCATGGACGTCCCCATCTCCTCGGTCTGCTACGACAGCAGGCAGGTCGTGGACGGCAGCCTTTTCGTCTGCATCCCGGGCACCCGGGTAGACGGACACGCATATATAGGGGATGCGGTCTCAAGAGGGGCCGCTGCGATTGTCGCCCGGTCGGAGCCGCAGGCCGACCTGCCCGCCTCCTTTGTTCGCGTGCGCGACCCGCGCAAGGCGCTCGCGGCCGTTGCGGCCAATTTTTACGATCACCCCGCATCGCGCCTTACACTCATCGGCATTACGGGAACAAACGGCAAGACCACGACTTCCCTGCTCATCGAGAGCATTCTCCGCGCGGGCGGGCACAATCCCGGAGTCATCGGCACGATCGCCTACAGATGGGCGGAGCAGGAAATCCCCGCCCCGATGACAACGCCCGAATCCCTGGACCTCCAGAGAATTTTCGACCGGATGGCAAAAGAGCGCGTCACGCATGTGGTAATGGAGGTTTCCTCCCATGCGCTGGCGCTTGGCAGAATCAATGGATGCGCATTCCGGGCCGGGGTTTTCACCAATTTGTCCCAGGATCACCTCGATTTCCACCCGACCATGGAGGAGTACTTCGAAGCCAAAAGACTCCTCTTCGCGCGTTACCTCGCGCCGGACGCATCCGCTGTGGTGATCAACGCGGACGACCCCTACGGGCGGCGGCTTCTTGAAAACGGAGCTTTGAGCCGTTCGCAGGCCACGAGCTATTCAGCGGGCAGTGCGAATGCCGCTCTCATATCTCCCCGGGATGTGCGATTCGGCCAGGACGGAATCTCCGCCCGCATCGCAACACCCCACGGGGAAATTGCCATCGACTCACGGCTTGTTGGAAGGCTCAACCTGTACAACATTCTTGCGGCGGTCGCCACGGCCGTCGCGCTCGGGATACCCGCCCCGGCCATTGCCGAGGGCATAAGGGCGGTCGGGCACGTGGACGGACGCCTCCAGCGCGTTCCAGTCCCCTCGGAGTGCGGATTCGGCGTGATTGTCGATTACGCCCACACGCCCGATGCGATGGACAAAGCCCTCAGCTGTCTTCGCGAGATGACGGAAAACCGCCTGATAGCGGTCTTCGGCTGCGGGGGCGACAGGGACCGGGGCAAGCGGCCCATTATGGGAAAAGTGGCCGCCGATCTGGCCGATCTGGTCATCATCACGAGCGACAATCCCCGGACCGAGGTCCCGGATTTTATCGTCGACGAAATCGAAGCCGGAGTGAAAAGCGGCGGAATCGCCAGGCTGGACGGCCCGCCGGAGCCCGGCAGGAAGTACTACCTGCGGGAAACGGACAGGAGGCGCGCAATAGAGCTGGCTCTTTCTCTGGCCCGCCCGGGCGACATCCTGTTCATCGGGGGCAAGGGCCACGAAACCTATCAGATCATCGGGAGGACCAAGTACTCTTTCGACGACAGGATCGTTGTGAAAGAATACTTCGAGAAAAAGGCATGACACAGCACTGGACAGCGGCACAACTCGCCGGGGCCGCGGGAGGCGCGATCCTCTCCGGAAATCCGGATACCCGGATCGGGGTGATTTCCACCGACACGCGCAAGATCGCGCCGGGGGACTGCTTTATCGCGCTTGCGGGTGAAAACCACGACGGGCACGCTTTCGTTGCGGACGCCCTCAAAAAAGGGGCTGGGGCGGCCATCGTATCGGAATGGAACGGAGCCCCTCCCGAAACGCAGAGTGCCGTGATCAGGGTTCGCGACACACTTATCGCCCTTGGCGCAATCGCGCGCTTTCATCGCAGCCGGTTCGATATTCCCGTTGTGGCCGTTTCCGGCAGCAACGGCAAGACGAGCACCAAGGAAATGGTTGCCGCCATTTTCAGCCGATCGAGGAAGGTCCTCAAAAACAAGGGGAACTTCAATAACCTCGTCGGGCTGCCCCTTACACTGCTCGACCTAACGGAAGATCACGAACTCGCCGTTGTCGAGATGGGCATCAACGTCCCCGGAGAAATGGAACGGCTCGCCCGAATCGGCCGCCCCACCGTGGGCATCATAACAAACGTCCACCCGGCCCATCTCGAAGGCCTTCAAACGGTCGACCGCATCCTGGAAGAGAAGGGAAAACTCTGGCGCGCCCTGGGTCCGGACGGCCTTGCCGTTGTGAACATGGACGACCCGATGCTCGCCCGGTTTGCCCAAACCCTGGATACCCGCAGGATCACCTATTCGGTCGAAGACCCTTCCGCGGACGTGGGCATCGCGTCGCAGATTCTCGTTTCCGAAGGGCAAACCCGGTTTTCCATCCGCTTCCGCGGGTCTGAAATACCGGTGGCGCTGCCCGCAATGGGCATACACCATGCCCGGAATGCGCTTGCCGCCGCCGCGGCGGCCCTTGGAACCGGCGCATCCACCGAGGACGTGCGGACAGGACTTGCGGCCTATGAACCGGTGAACCAGCGCATGCAATGCATCAGGCTGCGAAACGGCTCCGTGGTCGTCGACGACACGTACAATGCAAACCCGGGATCACTTCTGGCGGCAGTGGAGGCGGTCCTCACGGCAAGCGGCGGGCACCCCTTCGTTGCTGTGCTGGGGGAGATGCGGGAGTTGGGCGCTGAAAGCGGCGCGCTTCACTTCGAGGTCGGCCGGAAGATCGGAGCGGCGAAGCCGAGCAGGCTGGTTGCTCTCGGGCAACTGGGGCGGGAATTTTTGAAAGGCGCGCAGGCGGCCGGAATGGACGCCTCCCTATGCTTTCACGCACGGGACCACGAGGAAGCCGTCGCGCATTTGCGCGCAAACCTTCCCGAGCGGGCCTGGATATTGGTCAAGGGCTCCCGCGCAATGGCGATGGAACAGGTTGTGGAAGGCCTGACGGGAGAATGCCTCTCATGAGCGCAACGGCCGCAAAACGCGTGCTCGTGGTCGGCCTGGGGATATCCGGGCGCGCCGTCTGCGCCCTGTTGCGCAGCAGGGGAGCCGATGTCTTCGCCACCGACATGCGGACCGTGGAGGCATTCGGCGAGGCTCTCGAACCGCTGAGGAAATCCGGTTGTATCCTTCGCCTCGGGGAACACCGCTCCGAAGACTTTCTGGGCTCCGGGTTGATTATCGTAAGTCCCGGGGTGCCGCTCGATATCGAGCCTCTCAAGGAGGCGCGCGATAAGGGAATCGAAATTCTCGGCGAATTCGAATGGTCGTGGCGGCAGGTGAGCGTTCCCGTAATAGGCGTCACGGGAACGAACGGGAAGACCACCACAACGGGCCTGATCGGCGAGATGCTCAAAGAGGCCGGGAAGAAGCCGTTTGTCGGCGGCAATATCGGGACTCCGCTCAGCCGGTGGCTCCTTTCGAAAACCGGCGAAGATATTCTCGTCCTCGAAGTCAGCAGCTATCAGTTGGACACGGCGACGCGGTTTTGCCCCGAAGTCGGCGTACTGCTGAACGTTACCGAGGACCATCTGGACCGCTACGAGGACTTCGAGGCTTACGCGGATTCCAAGCTGTCCATCTTCCGGAGGCAAAACGCGGCCCATTTTGCGATCATCAATGGAGACGACCCCATCTGCCGGGCGGGGCTGCGGGAGATCCCCAGCCGTGTCCTGCTTTTCAGCAGCGTGGATGCCGACGCGCACGCATGCGTCCGGGGCGATTCGATCCGGATTGCGATTCCGGGTCGCCCTCCCTTCGGCCTGAGCCTTGAAAAGACCAGGCTCAAAGGCGCGCACAACAGGGAAAACATCATGGCGGCGGCCCTTGCCGCTTCTGTCATGGGAGCGGGGCCCGCGGCAATACAGGCCGCCGTCGACCGGTTTGAAGGATATGCGCACAGGGTCGAATGGGTGCGGAACTGGAAGGGAATCGATTTTTACGACGATTCAAAGGGAACCAATGTCGGCGCGGTCGTAAAGGCGCTGGAAGGTTTCGACCGTCCCGTGCACCTTCTGCTCGGCGGGCGGGATAAACTCGGTTCGTACGATCCCCTTGTCGAGCCCCTGAAGCGGAAGGGCAAAGGGGTGTACGCATTTGGAGAAGCGGGACCGCGAATTTGCGAACAGCTCGGCCAAAGGTTCCCCGCGCGGCTTTTTCCGGACCTTCCGTCCGCTTTCAACGAGGCGGTCGGGCAGGCATCGCCCGGGGATGTTGTGCTGCTATCGCCCGCATGCTCTTCCTTCGACCAGTATGAGAGCTACGGCCAGCGCGGCGATCATTTCAAGCGGCTTGCCGCGGAGCTGGATTAGATATGCAATTTTCGAGGGATGAAGGCTGGCGCGGGAACCGGGCCATTTGCGCCGGCACCGCTACAGGGCGCGGATTCAACGCTTTGAGGAGGCCAAGAGCGGACTTTTGAGCACCTCGGGGCCTGAACCGTTCCCGCAGACGGCTTGGGCAGGGGAACATGGGAATCACTCTCCCGTATTCTACCGAATTGAAAACAACGGATTGGAAACGTGATCAGACCGGCAGCAGACGCACCTTCATCTCTACTGAGCGAACCCAGGGAAAAACAGGGCATCGCATGGAAGCCCCTTTCCCTGCCGGTGCAGCTCTGGATAGAAGTCTGCCTGCTGATAGCCTACGGGCTGATCATGATATACAGCGCCAGTTCCATCCACGCGCTCAAAAAATTCGGCGACCCGAACTATTACATGAAGCGCCAGCTTCTCTGCATCGTCATCGGCATTCCGATAATCGTCCTGGTGGGCCGCACTTCCTACCGGGCGTTCAAGGACTACACGGGGACGATCCTGCTCCTGACGCTCGGAGTGCTGGGCCTGGTGCTGATCCCCGGGATAGGCGCCGAGTTGAACAACGCGCGGCGCTGGTTTCGCATCGGCAGTTTTCTGCTCCAGCCGGCCGAGTATGCGAAGGTGATCTGGGTGCTCTTCCTCTCCTACGCTCTCGTGAAGAAACAGGACAGGATAAAGAAGTCGGCCGTGAGTTTCTGGCCCTTCATGATCCTTTGCGGTATCATAAGCGCTCTGTTGCTGAAGGAACCCGATTTCGGCACCACGTTCATGATTGTTCTGCTTACGGCGATCATGCTGGCGACGAGTGGCGTGCCCTGCCGCAACTTCCTTCTGCTCCTTCCCGTGGCTGTCGCCGGGGTCTACCGTTTCGTGCTTCTCGTGCCGTACCGCAGGGAACGCATAACGGCGTTTCTCAATCCCTGGATCGATCCGCTCGATTCCGGCTATCAGCTCATTCAGGCATGGATTGCCGTCGGCTCCGGGGGGTTGTTCGGCAAAGGGCTCGGCGCGGGCCAACAGAAGCTCTTCTATCTCCCGGAATCCTACACCGACTTCATTCTCGCCGTCATCGGCGAGGAGCTGGGATTCATTGGAATAATGATTCCCTGCATTCTCTTTTATTTCCTCTTCCGGACCGGGATGCGAATTTCGCGAAGCGCTCCCGACCTGCTCGGAAGTCTTCTTGCGCTCGGGCTTACGATGATGCTCTCGCTCCAGGCCCTGCTCAACATGGGCGTGGTGCTCGGCCTCGTTCCGACGAAAGGATTGCCGCTGCCCTTCATCTCCTACGGCGGAAGCGCGTTCACCACGAACTGTATCGCCGTCGGGCTGCTCATGAGCGTGGCAAAGAGCTGTGAAATACGGATGGACAAGAATGTTTAAGCGCTATCAGCACATACATTTTATCGGAATCGGCGGGATCGGAATGAGCGGGATCGCAGAGCTGCTGCTCAATCTCGGCTACAAAGTGAGCGGTTCGGATCAAAAAATGTCCGATCTGACCAAACGCCTTGCCGGTCTCGGAGCGACGATTTTTACGGGTCACGACCCCGCGCATGTCCGGGATGCAGATGTCGTCGTGGTCTCTTCGGCCATCGCGGAGGACAATCCCGAGCTCCGGGCGGCCCGCAGGCTCGCCAAGGTTCCGGTCATCCGCCGCGCCGAAATGCTCGCGGAACTGATGCGCCTCAAGTATTCGGTCCTCGTGGCCGGAGCGCACGGCAAGACCACGACGACTTCGATGGTTTCCACCGTGCTCGCGCGAGGGGGACTGGACCCGACCGTGGTCATCGGAGGCAGGCTCAATGCCTGGGGAACGAACGCAAAGCTCGGCTCCGGCGAGTTTATGGTGGCCGAGGCCGATGAAAGCGACGGCACGTTCCTGCTCCTTCCGCCGACCATCGCAGTGGTTACCAATATCGACCTCGAACACCTGGACTACTACCGGGACATCGATCATATCCGGGAAACCTTCCTCAGGTTCATCAACAAGATCCCGTTTTACGGCCAGGCGATCCTCTGCCTTGAAGACGAAAACATTCAGGCCATACTGCCCCGCGTGGAGAAGCGTTTCGTCACCTACGGATTTTCGTCGCAGGCAGACTTCCAGGCCCGCAACGTCAAGACCGGCGGGCTTTCGAGCAGCTACCGCGCATTCCACCATGGTGAAGAACTCGGTGAGATGGTCGTGCCCATTCCCGGCCGCCACAACCTGCTCAATTCTCTGGCCGCCGTGGCCGTCGCGCACGAACTTGAAATCCCCTGGCCGATGGTCCAGGCGGGACTGCGGGACATGACCGGCGTGCAGCGCCGCTTCCATATCAAGGGCGAAGCACGTGGAGTGCTTGTCCTGGACGACTACGGCCATCATCCGACCGAGATCAGGGCCGTTCTCGAAACGCTCGCCACCTGCTACCCCGACCGGCGCAGGATAATCGCTTTTCAGCCGCACCGCTACACCCGGACTCAGGCGCTCATGGACCAGTTTGCCCGGTGCTTTTACCATTCGGACGTGCTGCTGCTGACCGAAATTTACGCCGCAAGCGAAAAGCCGATTCCGGGCGTTACCGCCAACCGCCTTCTTGAGGTCATCGGCGCGCACGGGCATCACGACCTGCACTTCTGCCCCACCCTCGACGCAATGCTCGAAAGCCTCTGCGGGATGGTCCGGCCCGGCGATGTGGTCATCACGCTCGGGGCCGGAAACATTTACCAGGTGGGGGAAATGCTTCTGGACAGGCTCAAGCGCACGGACAACGGAGGAGAGCGACCATGCCCGCCGAATCCAAAGGCCTGAGCGCGAGGCAGGAAATGAAATTCAGTGCCGCTTTGCGGGCCCTGCCCGACATCGAGGTGTCGTTCTCCGAGCCGATGTCCAGGCACACAACTTTCCGCGTGGGCGGACCGGTTGCGTGCCTCGCGCTTCCGAGGAGCGAAAGGGCGCTTGTCGCGTTGCTTCAGGCCCTGGCGGAGCGCGGCCTCCCCCACGTCATTCTTGGGGGAGGGAGCAACGTCCTCGCGCCCGACGGCCCCTGGGAGGCCGCAGCAATTCTGCTTAAGCTCGCCTGTAGCCGGCTGCTGCGACTCGAGGAAGGAACGGGGGGAGAAGTCCTCCTGTATGCCGGGGCCGGGAAAAAGGTCGGTGAACTGGTCCGGTACTGCTTGCGCAACGAGCTCGAGGGGATGGAATTTCTGGCCGGCATCCCCGGTACAGTCGGGGGAGCGCTGGTGATGAACGCCGGAACACCTTCCGGGACGATCTCCGAGAGCCTCGTGTGGCTCGATCTGATCGATCGCGAAGGATCCAGGCGGCGCTTGGCCCGGGAAGAACTCTCGCCCGGATACCGCACCATGGGGGTTTCTGCGGATGCGATCGTTACGGGCGGATGCTTCCGGCTCCGAAAAACTTCCGGCGAAAGTCTGCAGGACCGCGTCCGGCAGGTACTCGATCATCGCCGCCGGACCCAGCCGCTCAGGTACCCTTCCGCCGGTTCCGTCTTTAAGAATCCTCCCGGACAGACCGCGGGGGCGCTCATCGAGAAGGCAGGTCTGAAGGGATTTCGCATCGGCGATGCACAAGTCTCAAGCAAGCACGCGAACTGGATAATCAATCGTGGGAACGCATCGGCAAAGGAAATTCTCGCGCTGATCGAAAAGATAGAAAACGAAATACATGGGATTTTTGGCGTGCGTTTGGAACGAGAAATTCGTATACTGGACTAACCCTAAAAGAACCCGGCCCGATGATACAATCCAGAAAAAAAAGGAGAAATAAATACAGAGAGAGCCGCTTAAGGCGGTTAAAGGTACATTTTGGCAAAATTCGCGTTTTTTTTGTCGTTTGCGTTGCATTTTGCCTCATTGCTCTCCTGGGTGCAGGACTCACAAGGCTTTACCATTCTCTTCTGGACGCATCGTGGCTGAAGATTGATGAAATTGAAATTACCGGGCTCAAGAAGCTCGACCGATATGAAGCGCTGAATACACTGGGAGTTAGAAGAGGCGAGTGCATGCTGAACCTCAGGATGCGCCCGCTTGCCGAGCGTTTGAAAGTTTTGAGCGTTGTAAAAACCGCCTCCGTGCGTCTGGATTCTCCCTCGAGGATCGTGGCGGAGATCACGGAGCGCGAACCCATCGCCGTCCTCAATTGCGCGGATGTTTTGATTCCCGTGGATGACGAGGGCGTTTTGTTTGGCCCCGCGATACCGGAAGAGGAGCGGCGTGTTCCGCTCGTGACCGGAATGTGCGGTCAGGGCATGCATGAGGGTGCGAGTATTCCCGCCCGGCATCTCGATGAGATAAAGGCGCTGGTCAATGCCTTCGATAATACCAGGAACTGGCTGTCGGCCGGCTCCATACGTGAATGTCAATGGACCTCGGGCGGTTTCACTCTCGTCTTGGGAGAGCGGGCCGTTCCGGTGGATATAGGCCGCCAGAACTACGAACGCAAGCTGGCGAAACTGGAGAAGGTGATCAGAACCATCAACGAACGCCAGTGGAATGAAATGGTCACCCGGATCGGGCTCGATTTTCCTGGCAAAGCATATCTGGAAGGCTCATTTCCCGTACCAAGGTCAGCTCAGGGACAGGGCAAACAGTCCGGCTGACGGGACCGAAGATCGCGTTGGAGGAGTGCTTGGGCAGACTCGGCTGAATTGAAGTTGTGAAAGGAATCCGATGGGAAAGAGAGAGGAACTGATCGTCGGTCTTGACTTGGGAACCACAAAGGTCTGTGCCGTGGTCGGAGAAGTCACCTCCGAGGGGATGGACGTGGTCGGAGTGGGCACTTACCCCTCGGCCGGCTTGCGGGGCGGAGTGGTTGTCAACATAGATCAGACGGTTCATTCCATCAAGAAAGCGGTCGAAGAAGCCGAGTTGATGGCCGGGTGCGAGATTTCATCGGTTTTCGCGGGAGTGGCCGGCACTCATGTGCAAAGCATGAACAGCCACGGCGTCATCGCAATCAAGAGCCGCGAAGTGACGCATTCCGACATCGATAGAGTCCTCGATGCGGCGAAAACAGTCGCACTTCCATTCGACAGGCAGATCATTCACGTTCTCCCGCAGCAGTACATCGTGGATGAGCAGGACGGCATTCACCACCCCATCGGCATGGCGGGAGTGAGGCTCGAAGCGAAGGTCCACATCATCACGGGAATGACCAGCGCGATCCAGAACATCATCAAATGTTGCGAACGGGCCGAACTGCAGGTTCAGGACGTTGTGCTCGAGTCTCTTGCATCGAGCGAGGCGGTACTGGATTCGGACGAAAAACACCTGGGCGTCGCCCTGGTCGATATCGGCGGGGGCACGAGCGAGATCGCCGTGTTCCAGAACAACGCCATCCGCCACTCGACGGTGGTCGGCCTTGGCGGCAATCATATCACCTCGGATATTTCCGTCGGTTTGCGGTGCGCAATCGACGAAGCGGAGAAGATCAAGAAGAAGTACGGCTGCGCGCTGGTGGAAATGGTCAACCAGCAGGACGTCATAGAGGTGGGGTCCGTCGGCGGACAAAAGCCCCGCCAGCTTGCCCAGTCGATTCTGACGCAGATCATAGAAGCGCGCGTAAAGGAGATCCTGGACATCATCGAGTGGGAACTGGTGCGGTCCGGGTTCATCGAATCGCTCCACGCCGGGATTGTGCTGACGGGCGGAGTATCGCTGCTGCCCGGCATCAGGGAACTGGCCGAACGGGTATTCGAAATGCCCGTGCGCATAGGTGTCCCTTACAACTTCGGCGGACTGGGGGACGTGGTCAAGAACCCCATTTATTCGACCGCTGCGGGCCTTTTGATTTACGGAAAGGAACACGGCGGAGGCATGCCCATGCGCGATTCGCGGGGCAAGATCGGTTCAGTTTGGGATATTTTGAAGAGATGGTACAAAGAATTCTGGTAATATGCGGTTCTGCCCGCCGGGAGGAACCGGCCTTCGGGCCGGTGGGGGAGCAGAGCGGCATCCGATTTGAATAGTCAGAGGCTTTCAGGCGGAGCTAGTATGGCGAGGAAAGAGACGAAGAGGGGGAAAGACAGGATGGAACAGATGACGATGGAAAAAGCCATCAGTAATCAAGCCAGAATCACCGTTCTGGGAATGGGCGGTGGCGGCGGCAATGCGATCAATAACATGATCAAGGCTGGGCTTGAGGGGGTCCAGTTCATCGCCGCCAATACCGACTGGCAGGTGCTTGAGAGAAATCTCGCACCGGTAAAGATTCAACTCGGGACCAACCTTACCAAGGGACTCGGAGCGGGCGGCCAACCCGAAATGGGAGCCAAGGCGACTCAGGAGGACCTGGACAAAATACGCGATGCAGTGAGCGGAAGCGACATGGTCTTCATCACTGCGGGACTGGGCGGCGGCACCGGAACGGGCGGCGCACCGATCGCGGCGCAGATCTGCAAGGAAATGGGCGTACTGACGGTTGCCGTCGTAACCAAGCCCTTCCTGGTCGAGGGCAGGGTCCGGATCCGCAACGCCGATGAAGGGCTGAAGGCGCTCCAGGACACCGTCGACACGCTCATCACGATCCCCAACAACCGCCTGCTTTCGCTGGCGGACAGGCGTTCGACCTTCCTCGAAATGATAAAGCGGGCAGACGACGTGCTGCTCTACGCGGTTAAGGGCATTTCGGATCTCATAATCAAGCAGGGCTACATCAACGTCGACTTCAACGACGTCAAAACCGTGATGGGCGAGATGGGACTGGCCCTCATGGGAACAGGCGTGGCGCGCGGCGAAAACAGGGCATCCCAGGCCGTGCAGCAGGCGATTTCCAGTCCTCTGCTCGAAGACGTCTCGATCCACGGCGCCCGGGCCGCCCTCATCAACATCTCGGCCGGCCCGGACCTCGGGATGCACGAATTCGAAGAAGCTCTTTCCATCATCCAGAAGGAAGTCAACGACGATGCCAATGTCATTCTCGGCGTGGTCGTCGACGAAAGCATGGTGGATGAGATCCGGGTAACGGTTATCGCGACCGGCATCGGCAAGCAGGCCGAGCAGAAGCCGGCCGAGACCTCGACGGTGCGCCCGCTCAGGCGGCTGCGGCCCGAAGGAATGGCTGCCGATCTCAATTACGACTACCTCCAGATCCCGGCTCATGTGCGCCAGAGAGTGCCCAGAGGCGAGGCCCAGGGCATGGAAAACGAGGAAGTCGAATCGCAGCAGCCCAAAAAGCGGACACTTCTCCAGATGATTACGGGAAGCGGACGCGGCCCCGATGAGGAAGACCTGAGCATTCCGACCTTTATCAGGAGGCAGGCCGACTAGCCCGTCCGGCAGGAAACCGGGTCGGGCAAATGCCGGTTTGTCCCGAGCGGGATGTTTCCTTATGGAATGAAACAGAGTGCGGGGGAGCCATTCCCCCGCACCTTCACGAGGAGTACGTCCGCGATCCAGGGACCGTCCCGGCCCCGTGCGAAGGGGCCTTGAGAACAAAGCGCTCCGCATCTCCGGCCAACTGAGGGCTCCAGCACCTCGATGAATGTGGATTGCATCCTGAAAACCTGGAGACGCGTTGCTTTCCTCTGGATCGTCTCCTGCATCCTGATTATCCCTCTCGCCCCCTCCCACTTTGTTCGGAGTATCGAAAACCATATTCTTGACTGGTTCTACGCGCTGCGCGGGTCACTCGCGCAGCCGCCCGACCTGCTCCTTGTCGGCATTGACGAGGCCTCATTCCAGGAACTCCGCCTGCCCTGGCCGTGGCCTCGCGCCCTCCATGGCGAGCTGATCGAAAAACTCACGGCGGCGGGAGCCCGCCTGATCCTCTTCGATATCCTTTTCACCGAAGCATCCGACCCTCGCAACGACCAAATCTTCGCCGATGCAATGAAAAAGGCGGGCAACGTTCTGCTCGCCGAGACCCTGGACTACACCAATGACCCTCTCTTTTCGCGCGTGATTCATTTGCGCCCGTGCGAGCTCTTTGTCCGGTCGGCGCTCGGGACCGGCCTGGCGATGATCACACCCGACAGCGACGGTATAGTGCGCCGCTTCGAGACGGTGCTGGAAGGGACGCGGACCCTCGCGGCCGTTGGCGCCGGACAGTCCGAAACGGTTCGGCAATCCGGGCTGATCAGGTTCGCCGGACCCGCCAGGAGTATCGATACGCTTTCCTATTATCAGATTATCGACGATCAGAGCGCCGTCCCGGAAAACCTCATCCGCGGCCGGATTGTGCTTGTCGGACGGACCCTCCAGGCTACTCCGACGCGCATGGGGCAGGCGGACTTCTTTCCGACCCCGTTTTACCCGAGTACCGGCGTGCTCACGAGCGGTGTCGAGATTCACGCCAACGTCATTCACAATCTGGTGAGCGGGCGATGGGGACATGAGGTGCCTCTCCATGTCCTCATCCTCGCCTATTTCCCTCTGTTCTTCGTCGCCGCCCTTGTCTTCGGAAAGCTCTCGCCGCTCGGGGGGCTGGGGGGGCTCGCGCTCGCGCTCCCCGGACTTGCGGGAGCCTCCTACGTGCTTTTCTCCGTTCTGGACCTGTGGGCGCCGCCCCTTATCGCCGCCTCCGGGGCCACTTTCATATACGCCGCTAACGTTTTGCTCCAGTACATCCAGGAGGCAAAAAACAAAAGATGGTACCACAACGCATTCGGCAGGTACGTTTCCCCCGACGTGGTGAAGGCGATCATTGCCAGCCCGGAGGGACTGGAGCTGGGCGGGCAGGAGGTCGAGGCCACACTTTTTTTCTCGGACCTTGCGGAATTCACGCGGTTCTCCGAACGGCTGCGTCCCAAGGATCTCGTGCAGTTTCTGAACGAGTATTTTACCCCCATGACGCGAATTATCATGGCCCACAAGGGTGGACTGGACAAGTTCATCGGAGACGCCATCATGGCCTTCTGGGGGGTCCCGCTGCCCCTTGAGGAGCATGCGCGACTCGCCTGCCGCGCCGCACTTCGCATGAGGGAGTCCATCAGCGAGCTTCAGGCTGGCTGGCGCGAGCGGAACCTGCCGATGCTCTCGGCCCGCATGGGCCTTCATTCCGGTCCCGTCGTAGCCGGCAATGTCGGCTCTTCGGAGCGTTTCAATTACACGGTCATGGGCGATACCGTGAACCTGGCATCACGGCTTGAGTCGGCGAACAAGATCTACGGCACGACGATCATTGTCAGCGAGGATACAAAGTGCCTCGCAGGCGATGAGTTCGTCTTCCGCGAACTGGACCTCATCAAGGCCAAAGGGCGTGAAGCTCCCGTCCGGATATATGAACTCGTCGGCCGGACCGGAGGCAGCGACCTTCCGTTCCTGCGGACGTTCGAGGATGGCCTGAACGCATACAGGAACCGCCGATGGGAGGAGGCTGAACGTCTTTTCGAATCCATTGCCCACATGGATCCCCCATCCAACGCCTACCTTCAGAGGTGCCGCGTAAACAAGACTCAGCCACCGTCGGAGGACTGGGACGGAACATTCGTGCAGAGCGTGAAATAAGGCGCAAAAGAGTCAATGCTCCTGTTGAATAAGTTTGATTTTACCGTTTTGTTCCTCTAAATAAATCGTAAGTAGGCAATTTATTTGAAACAGGCCCGATGGCGGCGGATGTCCGGGCGCAATGCCGCCGAGCGATTTTCCGTATGCAAATACCGGAAGCTGAAGAGGTGCATAACCGAATCGCCCCAGGTCAAATCACAAGGACCCATGCATGCACTCGGTTGGGTATGGCGGGATTTTCAAAGCAGTTTCGGCTCGGCAATCTATCCTCTTGCACTCTAGCGGATAGCTCGTTTCAGCAGCAACTAAGCCCAAAAGGAGAGAGATTATGAAGAAAGTGACTGCACTGCTCTGCGCCTTCGGATTTCTCATGCTCCTGGCCGGAGGGGCCTGTGCCGACAAAATCATCAGCAACCACAACGAATACGGGGGGAAAACCGAGGAAGAAATCTATACCCCAAAGGATCGCCAATACAAACTGGGCATCTGGAAAATTGTCGAATATTACGACAAGTACGGCAAAATTGCGGAAATCGAATCCTATTACACCGATGATCATGCCGCACTGGATGGAGTCAATAAAAGAGAGCAGTACTATAAGAACGAGGCTTTCGAAAAATCCGAACTCATCAAGGCGGAGTTTTACTACACGGACGCCTATGCAAAGCGGGAAGGCATCTACAAATCGGAGATAAAGTACAAAAACGACAAGAAGGCAAAGGCGGAATTCTACTACACGGACGAATACGCCAAGAAGAAGATGATTGCCAAAATGGAGGTCACCTACGGCCCCTTCGAACAGCCTTTAAAGCAGGAATACTACGATAAATCCGGCAAACTGATCACAACCGGAAAGTGGTCGAAGGACGAGTGGAAATAGAACGGCCCGCGGGTAGATTCCGCGGGATGATGCATGTCTTCGGGGCGCCGGTCGGATATTGACCGGCGTTTTTGTTATCCGAAAAATATCCATGTCCTCTGAAATGTGTGATTCATGGACATCCTTTCAATCCGATGGTAATTCCTGTATCAGGAGGATGCCATGGACCAAGATGTACGGATGCGGTTCAAGTGGGTGAACTATTTGTGAGCACAGGCAATGCCGGTCTAACCCGCATTATTCATGAGACTTGGCGTGAAAGCCCTTGAATATGGTCATCATGAGTCATGAGCACGGCGGCGGCCGGAAAACCGGTGAGCCCGTCGAAGATCGGCAGGGGATGCAGCATATACTGATCGTAGTAGCCGTGAAAGAAGCAAAGCTGCTGCATGCCATGAACGGGATCGTCGGTAGCGTCCATGTCGAGCATGATGCACCTTGACCTGGTCGCGACGGTCGCAAAGAGCCCGGCTCATGGAGGAAGAAAGACCCGTTGCGAGATCGATTTCTCGCAGCAGCAAAAAGCCGCCGTCCGAGGTCGCGGGGCCGGCCGAAAATTCGGCCACAACAGAGCGTGAATCAAGGTTTGCAAAAAAGAGTTGATTATGACAGAGTGTTTTCAACGGACGTCCTTTTTGTTTCGTGTTTTCTCTTGTTAAGTCAGCACGTTACGGGATATCCGTTCCTTTTTCCAAGCACTATTATGAATTTTTCGGGATAGCGGTATTCAACCGACTGCGGCGCAAACGGCTGATCGAATCCCGCTCGGGCAGCCCGTCTCGCATATCCACACTCGGCCGCGCGACGATTCGCCCGCAATTTGACAACCAAGGTAGCTTGACATGCTGATACGCGATGAAAACCCTGGCGACATCCCGGCAATCGGCAAACTCGTCACCGAAGCCTTTCGCACCGCGCCCCATTCCAGCGGAACCGAGGCGCAATACCATGCATACAAAGGAGTTTCTGCAGTGGACATTCCACGGATATTCAACATTACCGAAAGTGCTCATCGCATCCATAATCCATTCACACCAGAAAAGCTCGCCACTCTCGGCGCGGCGTTGCGTTTGGAACCGGGGACCCGTGTGCTCGACCTCGGCAGCGGTTCGGGCGAGATGCTGTGTACCTGGGCACGCGATTACGGAATCAGCGGCGCTGGTATCGACATGAGCCAGTTGTTCACCGAACAAGCGAAACTCCGCGCTGACGAACTAGGCGTCGCCGATCGGGTCGAGTTCATCCACGGAGACGCTGCCGGCTCCGTCGCCGACGAAAAGGTCGGTGTGGCAGCCTGTGTCGGCGCCACTTGGATCGGTGGGGGAGTCGTCGGCACCATCGAGCTTCTGGCTAAGAGTCTCCGCACGGGAGGGATCATCCTCATCGGCGAGCCATACTGGCTGCAATTGCCGCCGACAGAAGAGGTCGCCAAGGGATGCTGCGCCGGTTCCATCTCAGACTTTCTCTTGCTTCCAGAACTTCTCGCGTCTTTCGGCAACCTCGGCTACGACGTCGTGGAAATGGTTCTGGCAGACCAAGACAGCTGGGACAGGTACGAGGCAGCCAAGTGGCTCACGATGCGCCGATGGCTCGAAACGAATCCCGACGATGACTTCGCGAAAGATGTTCGAGCCGAACTGACCTC
>JAJFVB010000043.1 GCA_021372055.1 Desulfobacteraceae bacterium
GACTATGACGCACTCCCCTTCGGCCCTGCTGCGCACCTCGAGGAGGCCGCCATCCGAGCCCATGGCGTCCAGAGCATTGTTCATGAGGTTTATAAACACCTGCTGCAGCTCCGAAGGCGATGCCGAAATGCTGGGCAGCCCGGGGTCCAACTCGGACTCTATGCGCACGTTGCTGAAGCGCGAGCGCTGATCGAGAATGCCCAGGATCTCCTCTATTACTTCGTTTACCTGGATGTCCCGATGCACCGGGTCCGTATGGCGCGCAAAGCTTAGCAGTTTGTGCGTGATCGCCTTGCACCGCTCGCCCTGTACGCCGATCTGTTTGAGCGAGCGCCTGAACTCGGCCAGGTTTTCGTCCGAGCCGGGTTCATCCTCCTGGAGCAGATCCTCCATCCATCCCGCCTCTTCCACCATGATCGCAACGGGGTTGTTGATCTCATGGGCGATCCCAGCCGCGAGTTCTCCTATCGACGCCAGCTTTCCGGCCTCGATTACCTGATCGTTCATGAGTTCTTTTTCCCGGTCGGCCTCCTCGATACGCCGAACCACTTTCCGCGAGAGGAAAAAAGCCATGGCAGCAATACCGACGCTACCCAGAAAGAAGATCGAAAGAGCCAGGATTCTGCTCTTGTTGAGTTCGGAGAAAGCATCGTTTTCGTCCTGCTGGTATACAAGAGTCCAGTCACCGCCTTTTAAAGGCATGAGGATGCATATGTATTTCGCGCCCTCTCCCTTGAGAGTGCCCGAAAGGACCCGGTTTGCAGGCAGGGATGGCTGCAGGGGCGAAAAACCGAGCGACTCAGAAGTCTCCGCAGTGCCCTGCTCACGTTTCTCATTTTTTGCCCAGGGGGTCTTCTTGAGCAGCGAAAGCAGGTTTGAAGGCGGCTGCATCCGGGGACGGGTCTGGAATTCACCCGCATCGTTTACGATGAACGCGGATCCGGTACGGCCGATCTGAAGATTCTCGACAAGAGAATTGAAAGAGTGGAAGTCTATTGTCGCCCGCAAGATCCATTCGCTCTGCGCACGCCTTTTTTTCACCGCCGCGATGAAATGAGGCGTTCCGCGAAGGCCCAGAATGACGTCGCTTATGTAATAATCCTTGCGGACAGCTTCGCGAAACCATTCCGCATTGGAGTAGTCGGCATGGTCGAGCTTGAGGTTGCCGGCGTATGATATCTGCACTCCGGAGGAGTTTATCACGCCCAGATCGACGAAAATCCCGGAGTAGGCGTTCTGGAGGATCACGAGCTTGTTTTGAAGAAAGGCGGGATCGGTCAACCGCTCGTAGCTGTACGAATCGGCCAGGACTTTGATATAGGAGATTTTCTCGTCGACAAACGCGTTGATGTTTTGCTGGTGTTTTTCGACCAGTTCCTCAAGATGCGCCAGGACCTTCTCCCGGTAAGCGGTCTCGAAACTGTAGCCGATAAGACCCGCGATCAGGACAAGCGGCGTGAAGGATACCAGGATCACGATGGAAATTATGTTCCTGGTAAGAGATCTGTAAAAGTGTCCGTTTTCCGTCTGAGGCATCAGCGGTTCTCTTGCCGCGGCAAGCCCGCGAAACTTCCATTCCGCAATGGTTCTGCCGATCGGCCGTGCCATGGGTTCATGGCATATCTGTCCGGGGCGGGTCAAAGGGGGCGCCGAGTGCCCATTGCATGAGCATGTCTTCGGGAGCGTCGGCGAGTTTCCGGATTTCCGTCCCTGAATTTCCCCGCCGTCTACTCGACCCGGCCGAGCCTGTTCTCGGCCCTCTTCAGAGCTTCGAGCACAGCCTCGATATCGGCGGGCTTTCGAAGATACTCGAATGCTCCCAGGTTTCGGGCGATGGCCTCATCCTTTTCCGACCCGTGACCGGAGAGAATCATGACCTGAAGTCCGGGATGGCTCTTGCCGATCCTCCGCAAGACTTCGATCCCGTCCATTCCGGGCATCTTGAGATCAAGGATGACGACTTTCGCAACGCCGTCGGCGATCATCCGCAGGGCCTTTTCACCGCTGTTGGCCACGTGAAGGGTGAATCCACGCAACCGCAGCCGCTCCGAAAAAGCATCCGCGAATTCCTCTTCGTCGTCTACAAGCAGAACATTGAGTGCCATTTTAGTCACGCGCTTTCAAAAAACCGAGTCCCAAAAAGAGGCGGTAACTGCCGCCCGTCACGCAAAAACAATCCTATAGCTTCCGGCGCCGCCGGACTCGGCAACTTCAACCGAAGCGCCGAGCATATCGAGAAGGGATTCGAGTTCGGCCCAATGGCTGGAGGCGCGGATCAAAGATGGGAGATCCGGAAGCGTGCCCGACTCCGTTTCGCAGGAGATCAGAACCGAAGGCTTCCCGCCACCTTTTTGAACTTGCAGGGAAATGGCCCCGGGGCCGTCAAGGCATTGCATAACCGCTTCGGCCGCCCTTGTCAGTGCCATCTGCAGCCGAAAGGGTTGGGTCGACAGTATGACCGGTTCCGGTTCCGCGATTGCGCTTAAGCGGATATTTTTGAGCCGCGCAAACCTTTCGCTCAGAGCAACCGTCAACGCAACGACGGCGTTGAGGTCGGCTTCGACCACCGGATGATCCATGCTGTGCGCGAAGCGGTTGAAATTCGACGTAATCTCCACCCCGCGCCGAACCTGCTGCTCGATTTTTCCAATCGACCGCGTGAACCGGTCGCGCATGGGGAAGGATGCATCTTTCGACATGGCCATCAGATCCGTCATCAAGCCGCTCGATTCATTGATAATGGCGAGCACGTTTTTCAGCTCGTGAGTGACTCCGGCCGCAATTTTTCCAAAAAAAGCAAGTTCGTCTGCCGCCACCGAGGTTTCCTTCCACCGAAAAATCAAAAGAGGCGAGCATCCCAGCGCCCTTCGCATTTGAGGGCTCGCGCCGGGATAAGCGCGCCCGGAACAAAGATCAGCCAGCGCTCTTTTTCCTCGCCTTGACCCGTTCGTAGGCTTCCTGCATCGTTCGGGTCAGCTTCTCTATGTCTGCGGGCTTTTCGAGATAGGCGCAGGCTCCCATTTCGAGGCAGAGTTTCGCGATCTCCTCGGAGCCGTGTCCGGTCAGGACGATAACCTCGACATCCGGATGCTTCTCCTTTACCCGCCTCAGAACCTCAATGCCGTCGATGCCCGGCATCTTGAGATCGAGAATCATAACCTCCGGTTCGTCCTCTTCGACGATCGAGAGCGCCTCTTCTCCCCCGTAGACCACGGCCGAGGAATAGTCCCGCATCTGAAGACGTTCGGAAAGGGTCTCGACAAATTCCCTCTCGTCATCGACCAGCAGCACTTTCGAAGGCAGGGGCAAATCGAAATCGAACTTCCGGTAGACATCGGACTGATAATACCCGGGGCCGACCCTGGTAAGGGCGTTGACGACGCCGGGAACGGACAGGGCGATTTTTTTGAGCTCGTCTTCGAGGGCGGAGAGTATCAGCACGTTCTTGTTGATCTCCATCGTCACGACGCCGTTTTTGGCCGTTACTCCGACATCGTGGCCCTCTTTGGTGAGCTTGAGATTCACTTCGGCGGCAAGCGCGAAATCGGAAACGGCCCGCAGCGAGGACTGTGAAACGGTGAGCACGCTGCTCTTCAGGTGATCGCAGATCATGCCGGCCGCCTCGGTCTCGGTAACCTTGCCCATGGGAAGCACCATGTCGTAGAACTCGGCAGCCCACGGGTCCCTGTGGCTCAGAAGCTGTTCCACCAGAACGACCAGCCCTTCGTCTTCCTTGTGAATCCTGCGCGCGGCCTCCTTTTCGGCGATGTTTTCCTTCCGGCGCGCCACAGCCACGCGGTATTTCATTTCGGCTATGATGCAAACGTTCAGGACATGCGAGATCCCCGGCGGAAGCAGCAGGCTCGACATTCCGGAAATCAACAGGTCCTCCGGGCCGAGGAGATCGGCCATGACGCGCTTCAGGTAGGCAAGGCAGCGCTCCCTTTCGTGCGTGAACTTGTTGAAGATCGACGCCTTGCCCGAAAGGGCCTTTCTCATCTTCGACTCATCGACATCATACCGTCTGCCGGTCTCGGTTATCAGGGCGTCGTCGTCCAGGAACTCGTACCCGGTTTTTTCCCGCACCTGCCGAATGACTTCCTCAGCGCCGCAATAGGAACCGTAAAAGATGTTTACAACGGGCATGGCAACTTAGTCCTTCTGTCTGTGTTGCGGCAAATCTTCAATGAAGCAGGCCCTGAGCAGCGGGCAGGTCTCCTCGCATTCCGTATGCGCCCGCTTGTGTATCACCTCAACCGCATTGAATATGGTCGGATAAATGTGCCTTTCGCCTATTTTCTCTAATAGATGGGTGCGCTTCATTACTGCAAGCACTTTTTCGTTCAGCCCGGCGAAGGACATGTCGTATCCGGCGCTGCGCACGCGCTCGACAATGAGCGACAGCATTTCCTCGCCCGATGCGTCCATATCGTTTATGCCGTTTGCGACGATCAGGATATGCTTCAGTTCGGGCATCATGCGGATGTGATCCGAGATCTTCTCTTCGAGATATCCGGCATTGGCGTAGAAAAGCGGTCCGTCGAAACGCACCATGGCGATATGTTTGCACTCTTTGAGACCGTGGTCGCGAGCGCTCTGGAAGGACCTGTCCGAATGCATCGAAAGTGTCGTGACCTTCGGACGCATGCTCTTGTAGAGGAACATCCCCAAAGAGAGCCCGACTCCGACCATGATTCCCTTGTCCAGATGCGGAGCCGTGATGAGCGTGGCTATGAAGGTGATGATCGAGAAGAGCCCGTCATACCATTGCGCCTTCCATGCGTGTATGAAACCGGAAACGTTTATGAGCCCGATGACCGCCATCATGATGACCGCAGCCAAAACCGACTGCGGCAGATGATACAGAAGAGGCGTAAAAAAGAGCAGCACTACGGCCACGGTAAGGCTCGTAAAAACACTCGACAAACCGGTGAGTGCACCGGTCTGTATGTTTACGGCCGAGCGGGAAAAGGAACCCGAGACGGGAAAGCTTTTTCCGAACGCCCCCACGATGTTGGCGATGCCCTGCCCGATAAGCTCCTGGTTCGGGTCAAGCCTCTGGCCCGTTTTGGCGGCCATCGCCTTGGCGATCGATATCGCTTCCATAAAGCCCAGAAGGGAGATTATCGCGGCGATGGGAAGCAGCTTCAGAAGCATGTTCGGATCGAGGCTCGGAATTCCGAAGCTCGGAAGGCCGCCGGGAATTGCCCCCACCACGGCCCCGCCTCCCATAAGCAAAATCCCTTTTTCGTCAAGCGCGGTGTTGCCCACTCTCAGACGCCAGACCTGCCCATTTGCCGCCGTTCCGTCGGGATTGTTGCCTGCCGGCACGTACACGGTATTCCCGGAAGAATCCTTAACAGCGGAGAAGAGCAAACACCGCATGTCGCCCCGGGTCCGCCGCATGGCGTTTTTCAATGCCATCATCCGGGCCTCGGCGACATCGCATTCGTGTTTCAGATCCAGCACCTCGCGGGACCCGATGCCGTAGGCTTTTTCGGCCTCGAGCAGCTTTGGGGCGGTGCCCGCGCGGACGGCGGCCAGGTCAAGGGTTTCCCGGACCGCCGCATTGAATGCGTGGATCTGCTCCCGGCATTGGCTCGAGGCGATCATGTCGATCGGAACCTTGACGTTTTTTTCATATCCGCTGCCCCATGAGATGATCGTTGTCACGGCAACGGCAATGAGGACGTAAGGAATTCGCTTGTTGACGCGCCGCAATGCGTACATAAGGACGAAAGCTCCGACCCCCAGGGCCAGCGTGGGCCAGTGCGTATACTCCAGGGCCGCCCTCAACACCCTGTAGATCGTCTCGTAGTGATGCTCGGCGTCATCGACGTAGACGTTGAACATCTTCGAGAGCTGCGATGTCGCAATGATGATCGCGCCCGCATTGGTAAAACCGTTTACGACCGGATGAGAGAGGAAATTCACTACCAGTCCGAGCCGCAAGACGCCCAGCGCGAACTGGAAAGCCCCGACGATAAGCGACAGGAGCACGGCATAGGCGATAAACGCCTCGCTACCCGTCGTCGCATACGGGGCAAGCGCCGCGGAAGTCATAAGGGAGACGATCGCAACCGGGCCCGTTGCAAGCTGGCGGCTCGAACCGAAGAGCGCCGCGAGCAGCGGCGGCAGGAAAGAAGCGTAGAGGCCGTAATGCACGGGCATGCCCGCAAGCTGAGCGTATGCCATCGACTGCGGGATGAGAATAAGGGCCACCGTCAAGCCGGAAACCAGGTCCAGTTTGAGGGTGGCGAGATTGACGTCCTTCAGCCATTCAAGAAACGGGAAAACCTTGCGTAGCATGAGCACATGTCCTTAAGCCGTTGCCGGATAACGCACACTTTACGGGATCTTTCTTGCGGCAGCATGGGCTTCAAAGGACACAGCGGACCGGGGAGAGTAAGGCAAGAAAGGGTTCATGCCGATTGCAATGCATCGAGGCGGCGCGAGGGGAGCGCGCGCCCTAGCTCGTATTGTTGCGGGGCCTTACGCACAAACGGACCTTGGCGATGATCTCATCAATCCCGGCGGGCTTGATCAAATAATCGCAGAGTCCCGACGCGGGTTCCATCCCCAGGATGTCGGGGATGCTGTGCCCCGTCTGGAAAATGATCGCGATGCCGGGATGTTTTGCCCGGATCCGTTTCATGATTTCCATCCCGCCCAGCCCGGGCATCATCAAGTCCAGCAGGACGACATCGGGGGGATGGGCGTCGATTCTGCTCAACGCCTCCTCTCCACGGCAGGAGACCTCGGTATGAATGCCCCTCAGGTTCATCCTTTCCGCCAGTGCCGAGGCGAATTCCTCCTCGTCGTCCACAATCAGTACCCTGATCTGTTCCATCCGGTGCTATCCCGCTTTGACCGCCTTGCTCTTCTTCGGGAGGTAGACGCTCATCGTGGTGCCCTGCCCTTCCTTGCTCCTGGCATCGATGCGCCCGCCCAGCCTTTTTATGATCCCGTAGCTGATAAACAGCCCGAGCCCTGTTCCGTGCCCCCTCTTTTTCGTTGTAAAAAAGGGCTCGAAGAAACACTTGAGGGTTTCCTCCGACATGCCGCAGCCGTTGTCCTCGATAGCTATGCCGAGCGTATCTGCATCGGCGTCCCAGGAGGTCACGGTAACTGCTCCGCCGTCTTCCACCGCGGCAAAGGAGTTGCTGAGCAGGTTCAAAAAAACCTGCTGGAGCTGGCCCCGGTCGGAGGAGATCGCCGGCAGGCCGTCTCCCAGTTGCAGACGCACGTCTATATTGCGGTAGAGCGCTTCCTTTTCGAGGAAGCCGATCGTCTCCCGCAGTATCTCGTTTACGTCCAGAAGCTCGATCTGGGATTCCATCCTGCGCGCAAATCCCAGCAGCCGATGGGTGATGGACCTGCAACGCTCGACAGAGGCGATTATCGCATCGGTCAGGCCGAGGAACTTTTCGCGGTTGTCGAATTTTTCGCCCAACTCGATCAGGTCGCGCATCAGCCCGGCCTTTTCGTTGATGATCGCCATGGGATTGTTGATCTCGTGGGCAACGCCGGCGGCAAGCCTTCCTATCGAAGAGAGCTTATGGCTGTGCTCGATCTCCTTGAGCGCGGCCTCCCGCTTTTCCTCGCTTTCCTGCATGCGTTCGACGAGAAGCCCCGTCAGCTTGAAGACGACGAGCAGGATGATCGCCACGCAGGCGACAAAAACGTAGAGAATTTCGGTCTTAAGGGTGTACCAGGAGCGGAATACCTCGCCGCGGGGCTTTGCGACCATCAGGACATAGGGAGAGTGAAGAAAGTAGGTGTATGCGAGAAGGATTTCCCTGCCGTGCTGATCGCTTGTCTCGATCACGGCGGCTTCGCTCGAATACGGAGGCAGCGGCAGGGCAAACTTGTCAAGCACTCCTCCGTAGTTCTTGGTCGCGGTCTGAATCACTCCGCCTCTGTTGGCGAGAAATCCGTCGGTCTTGGCATCGAGCCGCATCATCGCGATCATTTCGTCTATCTTGTGCGTATCGATGGTCGCCCTCAGAGTCCAGGCTTTTTCCCTGTCCCCCCGGTGCTGAACCGCCATGACGATGTGCGGGAATCGCCGGAACCCCATGAACACATCGCTCACGTAGGTGCCGTGTATCTGCATTTCGTGAAACCAGGGCTGTTCGCTGTAATTGCGCCCCTTCAGATCGTAGGGGCCGACGTAGCTCACCTGGAGCCCGTTCTCATCGATCAGGCCCAGGTCCACGAAGCCGCCGAACTCCTGCTTCATGACCCGAAAAATGCGCCTGAGGTTTTCCTCGTCCGCCAGTTGCTCGAATGTGTAGGCCGAGCAGATAAAGCTCACGGTCGAAAGCCGTTCGGCCAGGAAGAGCTCGATGGAGTGCTTGGTCTTGTTCACGAGCACCAGGAGCGGGTTTACTATCTCTTCCTTGAGGATGTCCTGGTACTGGTGGGAATTGATGAGCGCCATCGCCGTAAGCGGCACCACGGTAATCAGGAGCATGAGCACGATGATCCGAGTGCGCACGAGGCGGTACATCTCAGGCGAACTGTTGCCGTCTGGCAGATCGAGAAAACGCAACTTCGCAAGCCATGCCGATGGAAGCATCTTATGCCTTTCTCTTTTCGACAAGGATTTCGCCGGACCGCAGCTTGCCTTCCTTCAAACGCTCCAGGACGGTTTCGGCGGGGCCGATGATGGAATGAATGGTCTCGACCCGCTTCCAGTTGAGGTACTCCAGGTACTCCTCCTCGATCCCGCCGCACACAACCGTCTGGATATTCTCGGCCATGATCACCCTGCACAGCATCTCCGCCGAAGGGCGAGGGAGCACCACCGTCTTGACGTCTTCGGACTTTTCCCCACGGGCGATTCCGACAATCATCACCTCCGGGGCGAGATCGAACCTCGGCGCGATATCGTAGCCGTCCAGGGTAAGCAGTGCTCTTTTCATTTCCGTATGTCCGCCTGCGTTTCCTCGGAGGAGGTGATGCCGTAGAGCTTCATCTTTCTCCAGAGAGTGCTCCGGCCCCAGCCGAGGAGTTGCGCGGCCTTAAATCTCCTGCCCTTGGCCTTGAGCAGGGCGTCGACGATCATCTTTCGTTCGACCGTGGACCAATCCACGCCTTCATGCGAAGACTCATTGCCAGGCGCCTGCGAAACGGCACCAGGCTTCGCTATCTGATCGGGAATGCTCTCCGTCAGGTAGGAAGGCAGGTCCTTCAGGCCGATCTTTTCGCCCTGGCACAAGCTCACGGAATATTCCACGATGTGTCTCAGTTCGAGTATGTTCCCAGGGTAGGAGTATTCATCGAGCGTCCTCAGGCACTCCTCCGTAAAGCCCGTCACCGGCTTGTCCAGAAGAAGCGCCCGCGCCCTCAGGAAATAGTCCATGAGCAACCTGAGATCTTCGCTCCGCTCCTTCAGCGGCGGAAGGTGGATACTCACGGCGTTCAATCTGAAGTAAAGTTCCTTGCGAAACCGCCCCTCGTTTGTCATCTGCTCAAGATTGCGGCTGGAAGCGGCTATCACGCGCACATCGGCGAGCAGGCTCTTGCCCGATCCGAGCGGGTAGATGGTCTTTTCGTCAAGATAGTTGAGCAGCTTAAGTTGCAGCGCATCGGGCAGTTCTCCGACCTCGGAGAGATAAAGCGTTCCGTTTTGGGCCAGACGGAATTTGCCGGGCTTGTTTTCCGCCCCGGGGAACGCGCCCTTCACGACGCCGAAGAGTTCGGATTCGACGAGGTAGTCCGGAAGCCCCCCGCAACGAAACGTGACAAACGGGTTTTTGGCGCGCGGTGAGGCAAGATGAACGGCGTCGGCGAGCAAATCCTTTCCGGTGCCCGTCTGCCCCGTGATCAGAACGGGGGCGTCGGACTGGGCGATGGCCGGCAGAAACTGAAAAATCCTCTCCATCTGCTCGCTTCGGCCGACAATCCGCCCAAAGCTGAAGGGGGTGATCCCGGCCGGATCGGAACTCGATGTCTGCCTGAGGTCCACTACCGTTTCCATGAACCCGTAGACTTTTCCCCGGCTGTTTCTGAGCGGCGCGAAGCTCACGCGCACGGGGATCTTCTTGTGGTCCTGGTTGACAATGTCGCCGTCCTGAACGAATTTTTCCTTCTCGTCCATCTTGGCTATCGGACAGGTTTCCAAACACTTGCTGAAACGAAGGACATGCGAGCAGGCAAGCCCCTTGGACTCGGTGCGGGAAAATCCCGTGAGCGCTTCCAGAGCGCGGTTTATGTGGATAATCTTGCGTTCGCGGGTGACGAGGCAGACGCCGACGGGTATTTCGTCGAGAACGCAGAGCATATTCATGGAGAGGTTTGTCATACGAACGGGCCACTGTGTAAGGCGGTCGGCTCAAAATGAAACATTAACGTTCCACTATGTTTCATGCTGGCAAGACGGCAACTCTTTTACGCCTACCTGAGTGGTTTTTACGGCTTACTGACAAAATTGTCAAGATTAAATGTTTCAATGCGATTCATCATGAGACGTTTTTCGGGCGGGGGAAAGGGGCTGTTGTTCAAATGTGTGTTCAAAACACGTTAAAAACACGCGGGGCTCACCCCCGCCCCCCCACCACCAGCACCCATCGCAC
>JAJFVB010000055.1 GCA_021372055.1 Desulfobacteraceae bacterium
GCCGAGGAATGGGAAAAGCTCGTTCCCGATCTCCGGAAGTTCATAGACGAGCATAAGGGCACCAACGCGGCAACAAACGCGCAGGTGGACCTCGCAAGGGCCTTATTCGAAACGAAACGCTATGACGAATCCATCAAGGCCGGAAACGAAGCCGTCGGAGCCGTTGCCTCCGGCAGCCGCCTCGCGCCCCTGATCCGCTACCAGCTTGCTTTCAGCTATGCCGCGGCGGGCAAGATGGATGAGGCCGCCTCGCAGTGGACGATTCTGAAGGGCAGCGGCATCCGCGAATACGAAAGGGAAGCCGACTGGAACCTCGGGAAGATCCACGCACAGAAGAAGGAATTCGCCAAAGCCGAGGAAATGCTACAGCTCGCCCTCAAGGCCTCCGGCGACTTCCCTCAGCCCGCGCTGATCGAGCGTGAGATCGCCCGGGTCAAATCCGAGGCCGGAACACAGGGACAGGCGAAATAACCGCGTTTGAATCCGCACAAAAAAGAAGAGGCGGGGCCGCGATGGCCCTGCCTCTTTTCCTTCCGTCTCATGACATGCCGTAATGCCCATTCCCCCGACACAGAGAACCCGGTACAGCAGCTACTTTATGACGGCCGCTCCGGCCTGGCTGATCTGGCCGTCCTGAGCCGAGGAGCCGCCGGATACGCCAATGGCGCCGATGATCTTGCCGTCCTGGATGATGGGCACACCGCCCTCGATCGCGCTCACGCCGTCGAGAGTCAGATAGGTTACATTGCCGCCGCCGATAACGGTTTCAAAAGCTTTGGTGGCACGCTTGTAGCCGACGGAACACTTGGCCTTGTGAATCGCCACGTCAAGACTTCCCCACTGGACGACATCGAAACGTTCCAGATAAACAAGGTTTCCGCCGGTATCCACGATCGCGATTACCGCGTTGACTTTTATGTTCTTTGCTTCCTGCTCGGCCGCCGCGGCCACCTTTTTCGCCGCCTCAAGATTTATGTTCGGGCCGTAGGGATTGGGCATTTGTTGGGCCATGACCGAACCCGCAATAAAAAGACACATTACTGCGACTACTGCTGTCAGTTTCAGCTTCCTCATGGTTCCTCTCCTGTTTTGTGGTCTTGCGTGGATCAACGCCGCCGGCGGGCCTTGGGCAGGACCCGCAGCCGTAAACAAAATGGGATTGCCACAAAAACGCATCAGAACACTTCTACAGTTTGTCTCGAGCTCCTATTCATGAGTGTCATGTGTCAAGGAATCGGTCTTAGGCGAACGACATTATAAAGGGTGCTTTCTGCTTTTGCGCAAATAAAACCGAAACGAGAAGGGAGAAAATTTCCTGAAAAAGCCTTGCTCTATGACAAGCGCGGGGAGCTGCGCCCCCCACGCCGCTACGCGGCTCATTTTGGCGCTGCGGCCGCGGCCGCCGAGCGCTTGCGAGGGCGCGGGGGAATCATTCCCCCGCTCTTTGGTGCTCTGCCAAGTCGGCTCCACCGGGAATTTTTGGGCTTTTGGATAGACACGGGCGCCCCCTCTGATGTAAATCTGAAGCGTTTCTTCCGGGGCTGCCGCTCCACCTTACAGTGAACATTTTTGAGCAGGAATTTGATCCTCCGAGAGGGATGGAATCGGGGGCATTTTTCCTTCTCGCCCGTGCGCCGGAAAAACCGATTGCGGTTTTCCGTCGCGGGGGCACGTCTCCCGCTCCAGTGGCAAGTGCCGTCTATTACGTTTGAACGCGAAAAGGGGTAATGCAATGAAAGGGCTAGGTCAGAAGCGAAGATGGGTTCTTGTTTTAACCGCTCTCGTGGTCATCGGGGGGACTTGCGGATGTGCATCCGTCCAGCCCCAGGTGAAGGAGACGGCGGCCCCGGTGCCGGATAAGCCGGCCACGGCGTCCGCCGTTGCTCCGGGTATTGCTCCTGCCGCCGCACCACCCGTTTTCGTCAATGCTCCTTATTTTCCCGCTCCGAGCACCATCGACCTGTGCGGCGAGCCCGTTCCGCTGCAGAAGGAAGAGGTCTACGAGCGGTTCGACAAGGAATTCACCCTTATCGTTTACAACCACGCGCAGGTTTATCTCTGGCTGAAACGCATGGAGCGCTATTTCCCGCTCATTGAAGAAAAGCTGCGCAAGTACAACCTGCCGGAAGATCTCAAGTACGTGGCGATAGTGGAAAGCGACCTGCTGCCCAACGCCTGCTCGCCCAAGGGAGCCGCCGGGCCGTGGCAGTTCATGCCGGCCACGGGGTCGGCCTACGGACTGGACCAGAAGGGATCGGTCGACAGGCGCTACGATTTCGAGAAATCGACCGACGGCGCTTTTCTCTACCTGAACGATCTGTTCAAGAAGTACAAGAGCTGGTCCATTGCCATTGCGGCCTACAACTGCGGAGAGAAGCGCATCCTTGACGAATCCCGCTCTCAGGGCACTCGGGACTATTACCATATGAAGCTGCCCCTGGAGACCGAGCGGTACGTGTTCAGGATTCTTGCCATCAAGGCGGTCTTGAGCAACCCGAAACAGTACGGCTATGACTTGCCAAAGGGCTGGGGATACCAGGAAATGAAGCTGGACAGGGTTAGCGTCAGCTTTTCCCGTCCCGTTTCGATCCAAACGGTTGCCGCCTGGGCCGGAATCAGTTATCGTGAATTCAAGCGGATAAACCAGGTCTTCCGTGCTGATGAAATTCCGGCCGGAAATCATGAGATAAAACTCCCGGCGGGCAGCGGCAAAACTTTCGAGCAGAACTACAGGCCAGGCGGTCAATCATCGGCTGTTAGCGCTCCGGCACAGAAAGAGGAGATAGCGGCCGTCGCGGCTTCCGCCCCGGCTCCTGCGGTGAAGCAGGAAGCCCCCAAAGCGCAGCCCAAGGCTGCGGAACCCGCAAAAGCCAAAGCCAAAACCGCCGAGAAATACCACACCGTGAAATCGGGAGAGACTCTGTCCTCGATAGCCCGGAATTCCGGTGTGAGCGTCCAGGAACTCAAAACCGCAAACAAGCTCAAGTCAAGCGATTTGACGCCGGGCCAGAAACTGCGCATACCGTGATTGCAACCCGCTCTCGACGGCCGCCCTGCATGAGAGGATAGCGATCATTCGGCCTCGCGCCCGGAAAGTCGCGGGGCCGAGCGGGTTTGCGCTCAGGGGCAGGAAAAGAAAATGAAAAGAACGGGCTTCCTCTTTGATGAACGGTTTCTTTTACACAAAACCGGACCCGGCCACCCGGAAGCCCCCGGGCGTCTTGAAGCAATCCTCCAGGCCCTCGAAGATGACGGCCTCCTCGAGCATTTGATCCCCCTTTCCGCAAGTATCCGCAAAATAAAATGGATCGAAAAGGTCCATGCGCCCCGGCATATCTACAAGTTCGAAGAAGCCTGCATGCTCGACCTCGGGGAACTGGACAATCCCGACAACCAGCTGAGCCCCGAGAGCTACGACACGGCGGTTCTGGCGGTAGGGGGAATCCTCAACACGCTCGACCGGTTGATGAGCGGGGAAATTGATAATGCCTTCTGCGCTGTACGGCCGCCGGGCCATCACGCGGAAGCCAACAAGGCCCTGGGCTTCTGTTTTTTTAATAATGTCGCGATAGCGGCCAAGTATCTCAGGCTGAAGTGGCAGGTGGAAAGGGTCGGAATCATCGACATCGACGTACATCACGGCAACGGGACGCAGCACATATTCGAGGAAGACCCCAATGTGTTCTACTACTCCATCCACGAACATCCCTCATTCGCCTATCCCGGGACGGGCCGCGAGTTCGAGCGCGGCTCCGGGGCCGGTTTCGGCGCTACCCTGAACTCCACCGTCCTTCCGGGCGAGGGCGATGGCACTTACAAGCACAAGATCGAGCGGGATCTGATTCCAGCCTTCGACGACTTCCGGCCGGAAGTCATTCTCGTTTCTGCGGGGTTCGACGCGCACAAAGAAGATGACATGGCCGACATCAATCTCTCCACCGAAGGATTTGCCTGGCTGACCGAAAGGATTTTGGAACTGGCTGACCGGCACGCGCAAGGACGAATCGTTTCGGTGCTCGAGGGGGGGTATTCGCTCAAGGTGCTTCCGGAACTGGTCAGGAATCACATAAGGATGCTTTTGGGAGCGTAGAAGACCGGTTCCGAATACTCATTTTTTCTCAGTAAAGGGGTGGGATTATGTTCATTGACAAGTCAATGACAAAGGACGTTCAGACTATCGGCCCGGAGGCCGGCATCCTGGAGGCGCAGACCCTGATGGCCCAGAACCGCATCAGGCACCTTCCCGTCGTCAACGAAGAGAATACTCTGCTAGGCATCGTGACGGACCGGGATATTCGCAGCGCTTTGCCCTCCACTCTCCTGACCGAGGTCGAAAAGGTCGCGGAGGAGAAAAGGCTCTCCACCTTAAGAGTCAAAAATATCATGACTCCGCATCCGGTCACCATCTCTCCCGCCCAGACCCTCGAAGACGCCATCATGCTGATGCAGAAACTGAAGGTGGGGGCTTTTCCCGTCGTGGACGAAGAAGGAAAGCTCCAGGGGATCGTCTCCGTCAGGGACCTCATGCGGGCTTTCGTAAACGTGCTGGGACTCGAAGAACCCGGAATGCTCCTCGGGATTATCGTCGAGGATAAGGTCGGCCAGATGAAGCGCATCGTCGACGCGATAACCGAACAGGGCATCTCTTTTGGAAGCATTCTCGTGGCAAGGCACTGGGAAGAAGGCAAACGCGCCGTCTTTCCCTACCTGCTGACCACCAACATATCCAAGGCCAGGAAAAGGCTGGTGGAACTCGGCTTTACTCTCATAAATCCCATGGAGTGGTATCTCGACCAGATGCCGAAGAAATGAGCCCGGAAGCGATGAAGCAGAAGCGCCGGTTCCCTCGCGGGGGGCAACCGGTTTTTTTTCGAGGGCGCGCGGTTGATAGCCGCCGGGCGCGTGAGCGGGGTTAGCGAATCATGACCAACCAGGTGCTCCAGGAGAAGGTGCTCGATCTGCTCGAAAGTGGGTACACGGTGCTCGCCGAAACCGAGAGGTTCGTCCACCAGATCCGCCGTCGTTTTCGCCTCCGCAGGACGGAGGAGGGATGCAAGGGCTGGGAGCCTCCGAAGATCTCCACCCTGAACCGCTGGATGGAGACGGCCTGGGCCGACGCCTGGCAGGAGGACTGCCCTGCTTCGACTTTCATGCGCTGGAAAATTCTCCGGGAATGCGTGGACCGGATCCCTCCCCCCGAACCGCTTCCGGGGGATGTGGGGATGATCCAGTTGCTCGATGAGAGCTTCGAGCATTGCCTGCGCTATGGCGTCGATCCTGGAACCGGCGAGGAGGCGAACCGGCTGGTCGAGTGGAGGCGGCAGGTGTGGCGCGTTTTCAACCGGGAGCTTGGCTCAATCGGGCAGTTTCATCCGGCGCAGCTTCCTGAAAAAATCGTGAAGGACCTGAAAAGACATGCGCCTCGCGGCTTGGTTGCGTTTGTGGGATTCGAATTTGCCGGGTACTGGGAAAACCAGCTCCTGAGCCATCTGCAAAGAACCTCCCGCGCTGAAGTCCTCCCCTTGCCCTCGGGAGAGGCCGAGCCGGAACCTCGCGTCTATTCCGACCCGGAACAGGAAATAACGGGACTGGTGGAGGATCTTTTTGCCGCGGCGGACGAGCATGCCCCTCATGAGGTCGCTGTGCTCCTGCTCGGCGCCGAGTACGGCCCCCTTCTCGCCAAAGCACTCCAGGACCTGCTCGGAGAACCGCTCTCCGGAGACCGGGGGGCCTACAACCTTGTCCCGGACCGGGATCTCGCCTCCGGCCCGCTTTTCAATGCCGCTCTTCTGCCGGCCCGGTTCGCGCTCGGGGGCGAGAGGCGCGCCGACCTTTTCTCGCTCCTGCGGTCCCCCTACTACGGTCTTTTTTCCCCTCGCAACCGGCTGCTCAGCTCCTGGGACCGGACGTGGAGAGAAAACCGGATCGAAAGCGGGATCGACCGGTTGATGGGCTCGGTCGGAGAATCCGCGGAAACCGTTTTCCCGAAGTCCGGCAGCGAACTCGGGGAACACCTCGCTCCCCTTTTGGAAGGCGGCGCAAAGCCTGCCTCGGAATGGATCGAAGCGCTTGGGAAGATCTGGGCTGCCTTTGAGTTCCCGGTGCTTGCAAACGAACTGGATCAGATATCCTGGCGCAACCTGCGCGAGATCCTCTCGGATTTTGGGGAGGCACTGGGCCGGTCGGCCATGGACGCCCGCGAGTTCGTCGAGTTTTTGCGCGCGGCCGGTTCCCGCACGCGCTTGCAGAAAAGCGGACTCGAAGACGCCGGGATACAGATATGCTCAAGGCTTGACATGCGCGGGCTCGTATTCAGCAAAGTCTTCGTTCCCGGGCTCACTTCGGGCGCGCTTCCCCAACCCGCCCGGCCGCTTCCCCTTCTCAGCGCACCGGAGCGGACAAGAGTCCTCGGCGGGACCGCGGAGAGCCAGTTCACCTTTTCTCGCCACCTCTATGGGAACCTCCTCGCGGCGGCTCCCGAAATCGTCCTCAGCCGCCCCGTTATCGGAGGCAACGGCGATCCCTGCCTTCCCTCGCCACTCTGGCCCGAAGAACGCGAGGAGAGAATCGAGCCGGTAATCGCCTGGAAAAACAGGCTTCCGGCCATGCAGCGGGCGCGCTGGGTCCGGCAGAGCATTGCCGGGGTGAGTTCGGGGGATGCTGATCCCGGCACGGGAATCCCCCCCTTCCGAATCGAGCCGCCCGACCTGAGGGACCCTGTCGCCGTCAGCAACCTGAGGTCGGCCATGCTTTGCCCGGCGCAGTTTTTCTTCCGGTATATGCTTGGGCTGGATGAGCTGAACGAATTCGAACCCGGAATATCGCCTCGCGACAGGGGAATGACGATCCACGCGATTCTTGCCCGCTTCACTACCGCGGCCATTCCGCTGCTCAAGCGGAAGGATGCGGATTATCCGGGGCTTGCCGAGCTTATGCGCGGGTCGGTTCTTGCAGAGCTGGGTCCTCGCCTGTCGGAAGCCGTGTGGCAGGCCGAGTCCGAGCGGCTGATCGGGACGGACGAATATCCCGGTCTCCTGATGAAGCTGCTACAGGACGAGTGGGCGAGGCTCGGTGAGGGTTGGACCTGGGAAAGCGTGGAATGCGGATTCGGAGACGCCCGCATCGAGGGCTGCCCCGCCCGTCTGAAAGGACGGCTCGACAGGATCGACTCCCATCCCGAGCACGGCCTTATCCTCTGGGACTACAAAACGGGGGCCGTACCGGCACGAAAGGCGATCGCCGAGGATGCCACCGAGCCTCAACTCCCGGCCTATGTCCTCGCGCTTTCGCGGGGATATGTCAAAAAGGCGGAACCCGCCGGGGCAAAGTGCGGCGCCGGATACATAGAACTTGTCTCTCCGGGGAAGTCGGGCCATAGGGTCATTCTCGACCCCGAGGAGGAAAACGGCGCGTTCCTTGCGGGCTGGGAAGACCGTGTTGCGGATGCTTTGAACGCAATACTGTCCGGCGACATCTCGCCGCTCTGGGCGGAGGACGGGGATACCTGCGATGAAAGGTGCCCCTACAAGGTGATCTGCGGATCGCCCTGATAACCAGGCTTTCAAACCGTGGGGAGCGGGCTCCCCACGGCCCACACGCAGCTGCGCTGCTCAGTTTGGCGCTTGCGCCAGAGCGTCCGGCCTGACGCGCGTGCGCGTAAGGCCGAACCCGAGGGGGTGCGGGGGAAATCATTTCCCCCGCTCTTTTTCATTATCAGAGCATCTTTTCGATTGAACTCAGGAGCTTGTCCCAGCTGAGCGGCTTTGCGAGCATCAGGTCCACGCCGCGGCTGCCGAGGTCCTCGTCCTCGTATTGCGCACCCCAACCCGTAATCATGACGACCGGCGTGTTCCGGTCTTTTTCCTTGGCCTGACGCGCAATTTCCCAGCCGCTTACGACGGGCATCCCCAGGTCGGTTATCACCAGGTCGAAGTGAGTCGATCCCAGCAACGCCAGAGCCTTTTCGCCGTCGCTGGTGGCGACCACCTTATGGCCCTTGAGGCGAAGCATGTCTCGCAGGATGTTCAGGATCTCGGGATCGTCGTCGACAAGGAGCAGCCGGTAGGAACTCGATCCCTCGCCGCTTTTTGCCACGGACTGGCTCTTCGCGGCTTCGGCCCTGGTCAGTTTGATGACGAACGTGGTGCCGTGGCCGAGCTTGCTCTTCACCTGAATGTCTCCGCCGTAGCGGCCGATAAGGCTCCATGAGACGGACAGGCCCAGCCCGGAGTTCCCGACTCCCTTGGTCGTAAAGAACGGATCGAAGATCTTCTCCGCGACTTCCCTGGTCATTCCAAGACCCGTGTCGGCAACCTCGAGGATAACCTGCTCGCCATGGCAGCGGGACCGGAAGGTGATGGTGCCGCCCTGCGGCATCGCGTCAATGGCATTTAGCAGCAGGTTTGTGAGCACCTCTCTGAGGTCCGAAGCATTGATTGCGGCCATGCACTCTTTGTCCAGGTCGAACTGCATGTCGATCCGGTGTCCGGACCTTTCCATGAAATTCTTCCAGCGTGGGCGAGTCAGTTCGACCACGTCCTTCACCGCTTCTTCGATATCGATCGTGGAAGCCAGGGCCTTGGGGTCCCGCTCCCGTTCCGTGAACCTCTGGAGCCTCCGCACGGTGTTCGAACCGTCATAGACCGCCTTTTCAATGTTCTGGAGCCTTCTGCGGATATCCTCGTCCTCGATCTGGGGCAGGATCAGCTGTATATGCCCGAGAATTGCCATGAGCAAATTGTTGAAGTCGTGCGACACGCCTCCCGCCATTGTTCCCAGGGCGGCCAGCTTCTCGGATTGGATGATCTTTTCGGAAAAAGCCTTTTTCTTCGTGATGTCTTCGATTACCAGCAGGTACCCGCCGGAAGTGCCGGGGGGGCCGAGCCTCGCGATATTGATGTTGGCGACGTAAGCTTCGCCCGACGAATTCATCAGGTTCACATCGCCTTTTTCGACCTGCCCCGCATCGGAATCGGAAACCCGTTCCAGGAGCTTTGCGAAAAGCGACGGGTCCTGAAAAAGCACGGCAGGCGAGCGGCCGATTATCTCGGAGAGTTTTTCGCCCTGGATTTTTTCGATGCTGCGGTTTACGCGGACAATGTTTCCCTCCGGGTCCAAAATACAGATTCCCTGGGGGAGGCAATCGAGAATTTCGTCCGAAATCTGGCTGGATGCCACGGGTTTCGGAGGCGCGGCCGTTTCGAGCGGGACAGTTTTGGAAACGGTTTCGCCTTCGGCCCGGCGTTCGAAATCCAACCCGAGCAGCAGGTGTGCAATGATGTTCGAGACAATTTCCCAGTTATGCCTGACATGCGGGGCGAATGACTGAGGATGATACGCGCTCAGGTTCAGCACTCCCAGTTCCAGGAGCGGGAGGCAGACGAGGGAGACGGGCATTATCGTGGAACCCTCCAGTTCCGGGATCGGCTGCTCGGCCGTGTTGCCGATGAAGACCGGAGTTCCCGATGAAAAGGCCTGCCCGGCCATGCTCTTGCCCGAGGAAATGCGAAGATTCGATCTGTATTGGTGCGACGTGCCCTCCAACTGGTCTTCCAGCCCGTAGGCGGCAATCAGCACCAGTTTCCCGCTGCTCTGGTCCCAGAATAGAATGGAACAGTTCTCGAAGCCGGTTTCCTCAATGATAATCCGGGCAAAATTCGCGCAGACCCTGGCGGGATCCGGGTATAGCGCAACGGTTTCCGCGAAGCGCTGCGTCATGCCGAGGAACTGCGTCGCCTCTTCGGTATGCTCCTTTGCCCCAAGAAGGCCCATTTTGATGACATCTTTAGCGAGGTTGTCCATCCTCTCCCCTCTTCATCCGAGCAGGGTCCAAAGCTGATCTACTTCGGGCCATATGTGGCCCAGGCTGTCCTGATGTTCCTGCCATTCCTCTTCCGAGATATAGAGGTCCCGACAGTATGAGAGTGTGGCCTTATCCGTGAGCAGTTCCGGATAGGTTCGAGAGTTGCTGAGAATGTTTGCCAGGTGGATGAGCCTGACTTCGGTTTTATATGACGAACACATGTCGGGAGTATGGTGGAATTCGATTACTGCCTGGAACAATTCGGGAAACCCCCATCGCGACGCAAGATACTTGCCGATATGCGTGTGTGTCAGACCGAATTGCAGCTCCACGCACCAGGAGGGGTTTCGCCTTTGCGAAGCGATTTCCATTATGGAATTGAACTGCTTGGAGAAATACATTGCCATCACGAGTTTTCCGACATCATGCAAAAGCCCCAGAATAGCGGCTTCCTCCGGATTCAGCCACGGCCGCTTCCTGGCCATCTGCGCCGCGATTCTCGACGTAGCGAAAGCGTGCTTCCAAAGCTGCTCCCGATGAATCGGCCTGATGGAAACGCCGCCCGAGAGCATGTTCATGAGAAGAGTGCAAAGGCAGATTGACTTGGCCTGGTTAAGACCTATCAGAACCACGGCCCCCGAGACCGTCTTGACTTCGCCTCGCATGCCGTAATAGGCCGAATTGGCTATGCGGAGCACTTTTGCAGTGAGCCCCTGGTCGTACCGGATGATGCTTACCAATTCGTCGGTGGAGTCTATCTCATCATGGATGATTTCAATCAGCCTCTGAACCGATTGAGGCAATGGAGGAAGCTCTCGGATCTGTGAGACCTGGTAGCGGATTTCCTGCTCATCTAAAGAATTGAGAGACATTTTTTGATCCCTGAATGGCTCCGCCCGTGCCCAAATCGCTCCACTCCATTTGCCGCGCTTATATCACGAACGGGGCCCAAAGTAATCGAAGATTAAATATTTATTTGATGGATATATCTATTTTGTACATTATTTGTCTTCAATGTAAATAGGGTTCCTACCTATGGATAGCAAGAGCCGGTTCCGGCCCGCACGGGCAGAGTTCGCGGGGCGGCTCGGAGACTTTCTGCTCACCATACATAACGGCTGAAGATCCTTGGGAGTTTAATGCTTTCAGCAGTCTCATCGTTTGTATGCGAACCATTTCTCAAAAAACAGGACACCAAAGAGCGGGGGAATCATTCCCCCGCTCTTTTCAAAAGCGTTCTCCCCGGGGGGGGCGGTCAATGCTGTTGAGTTAAGCATTTGAGAGCTTCTCCCTCCTGCCGGAGCACCATTTGTTTGGGGGACGCTTCGAAATCCGGGGCTGAGTGGGGCGGGGACGCTTTGCTCGGTAATACTTTACACGTGCGATGGCATGGAGGA
>JAJFVB010000060.1 GCA_021372055.1 Desulfobacteraceae bacterium
CAGTTCGGAAATAGTGTCACTCTCCTGTGCGGCGGGAAAGAAGCCGGCGGTTTTGCCAGTTGAGTGAAGGTGGAGGTTGAAAGATCCGATTTCTTTTATGGCCTCCATGGCTCTGTCCCGAAATCCGCCCTCCCGGTTGAACTCTTCTTTGCTTACGCCATATCCGAGTGCGAGTCGTTTGATGACGTTGATGAACCTTTCCGTCAGATCTTCCGGATTCAGAGAGTGTGCTCCTTTGGCGGCCACCTCCTGATCGATTGCGAGAAAAATCGACATGCAGACCGCGGCGAAAACGGCGGGGATCTGGTGGCTAACGGGAATTGCGAAGAGTTCCTGTTGCTCCGGATCGGCGGCTTCGAGAAGCATTTCGCTCACTCGGTCGATTTCCTCCTTGTTGTACTTTCCGCTCAGGTCCAGGCAAATTTTGGCGGTGTTCCCCATCGCTAGCTCCTTATCTTGTGCTGTTCGTGGGTATGGTGATGGAGATGGTCGTGATTGTGTTCCTGCTGCTGTGCAAGCCGCTCGTCGTGGCGTTCGCCTCCCGTAAGACGCGTTACTTCGTCGAGAAATATATCTGCGGCCAGATGGACCTCGGCGCTGATCTTGCCGGTAATGCAGGTGATCGTGCCATCTTCTTCGATTTTCATCTGAAGGGTATCGGCAATGGGTTTGAGTTCCATCTATTTCCTCCTTGCCAGGGTGAACTCGCGCGCGTCGCTGCCCAGCTTGAGAGAAAACTTCTGCTTGATTCGCGGAGACTGAGCGACGCGTTGAATCACTGCAGCGGAGTATTGCCGCTTGAGGGCGTTTTTCATGTGCTGCTGTCCCTCGGCGTACCGGATTATATTCGCCTGGAAATCAACCTGAACAAGATAGCCGTCCACATAGATTGTGCAGGTTGTTTTGCCGAAAGATACGTTCACGGTGTCGAGTCCGTAGATCGCCTCCATTTCCCTGATGAATGCGGGTATTGCCTGCTGCAATATCTCGGGGTCGGCTTTAAACACTTCGCCCTTGTAGCTTATGCTGATGCTGGAATAGCAGGGCATTCGTCGCTCCTTTCCTCCTGTGCCTTTTTGATTTTGAACTGAAGCCGTCCGTGGCCCTGGTTCGGGTCCGTGGTTGTAAAATAGGTCGGAAGTTTGGTCCCTTCCTCGATGTAAGCGAAGTATTTGCCTGTGATCGGATAGCGTTTCACGGTAACGCCGGAGAGGTATGTTATCGTGACCTCTCCGGCTTTTGCTTGCGGCCGTTTGGCATAGGGAACCAGATGGCGCATAACTCTACTGTCGATCCTGTATACCCTCACGCTGCGGCGCTCCTTGGATGGATCCGGACATTGGCCGATTCCACGATCAGGCAATAACCGCTTCGTTTGAAACCAAAGTGGCCGGCTTGCGCCCAACCTTTTCCAAGGGTTTGGGCATTGGGAGCGTAATGCGTGCACTCCCGGGTTATGGGGTTCATGATTACCTCGGCGTCCGTGAAGACGTTTTCCATCTTCGTCTCCGTGAGCCGGAAATCCTTCGCGGCCCACGGAGCTGTGTCGCCGATCACCAAAACTTCAGTCCCGGTGCGAATGAAATACAGTTGGCTCATGCCGCTTGTGCTTCCTCCACCAGACCGGTGTCCATCTCCGCCTTGCGCTTACACGTGTACGCGGAAGCGTAAATGTAGATAGCCACACGTTCGTCGAGTGTTTTGTACAGGAAGTATTCGCCAAAGGATTTGCCGATAAAATCGTCCGACACCGGTTCCACAAAAATGCGTCCCGGTACGGAGTCGAAAAACTCGGGTGTTACCCAATGCTGGATAAGGCGGGCACCGGGATCAAGTATGTCGAGATACTTTACCCCCGGGTCTCGCAGAACCATATCGGCAAGTTTTGCGATCGCTTTCATGCGAGCAACCGTTTTGTTTTGTTCGACCTTCATTGTTTGCTCCTGTTGAGGGGTGAGATGCAATTCCACCCTCTCAACAGACAGTGAAAATACCTTCGTTTGTTAACTCAATGATGGATAGAGTCGGCCGCCTTGATATGCGCCGTTGTATTTGTTCGGCTCGGCGGACTCAAAGACGAGTTGTATGGCCCGGAAGCCGAATCCTATGCGTGTTGTGTTCGGACCCGGAGTGGTAAGCCCGAAGTGAATGGCGCCGGAGTATCCCGGATCGATGTATCCGGTTGTGGCAATGACACCGGCGCGAATGAGCGTTGACCGGGATATCCCTTTTGCCGCCAGGTACGGCGGAACATTGACCTCTTCGAGAGTAACCGCGATGTAGTTTGAATTGGGTTCCAGGACCCATTCGCCATCGGAGAGCGGAACTTCTTCCAATTTGCCTATGGAGCGGTTTTCAGTGGTGAGTAGTGCGTCGCCGGAATGTTTGAAAATTTTGCCGATACTCAAATCAACGGAATTTGTGACAACGTGTTTGTCGAAAGGAATTACCATGCCGTGCGATTCAATCAGGTGATTGAGCAGTTCAGGTCCAAGGATCATGTGCATTCCTTTAGTAGAACGGGTTGGGCTGGAAAGTTCCATGAGAATCCAACCCAACGCTGCGCTAGAGTTTGAGTCGACGGGTTGTTTCTGAAACGGATTCTTCCTCGGGAGTATTCGCGGGGCTCGCCCCTCCCGCTGCCCACTGCCTTATGCGATCGACGTCCTCCTTGCTCGATTTGGTTACGGGTACGATGCGCTTGAGCGCGCTTTCGGGAGATTCAAAAAAGCTGGCTTCGGTAAGCTTTTCGATCTCCGCACCGGTATATCCTTCGAGCTTGGATGCAAGCTCGATTGGTATGTTCGCCTTCCACTTGCGGTTCATGATCTCGATGATCTCGATCCGCTCGGAAAGCGTGGGTGTATCCACAAACCAGATTTCATTAAAGCGGCGCAGGAGTTCGCCGGGTAGGGTGTATGCGCGGTTGGCGGTGCAGGCGAGAAGAACTTCAGCCTTCGTTTCCTGCATGAAGGTAAGAAGGATCGAGAGCATGGACGCCGATACGTCGCCCTGTGCAGCCTGGCCGGACCCGCCAAGTATCTTCTCAATTTCATCGAGCCAAACCACGCATCGCCCGAATGCTTCGATAATCTGACAAGCCAGTCGCGTTTTCCTTTCCGATTCGCCGACGTACTGATCCTTCATACCGGTAAGATCCATGCGGATCAGATCCCACCCGATCATGTTTGCCAAACATTTTGCGGTCAGTGATTTGCCGGTGCCTGGGACCCCGGCGAAGAGGAGAGCTCGAATGCGTGGGAGCGTGCTTTGCGGGGTGAACGCCTCCAAACGTGGAGCCAACCATTTTTTAAATCGTCCCAGCCCTCCGAGAAGTTGAGGGTCTTCCGGCGCTTTGAACTCAAGAAAGCCGCTTTTCTTTATCATCTGAGCCTTGGCCGATGAGATTACGCGCGGGTCGAAAGCGCCCTTTGTGGCGAGGGCGTAGGCGTAGGCGGTTTCCGCCTCGAACTCCGTGAGTCCTTTTGCGGCAAGGGTTGCCGCTGGATTGGTTTCGACATAGATCCCGTCCGTCTGAGAGAGTTCGGTCTGGATTTGAGCCAGCCGTGTTTCATCCGGCAGGGGAAAGTCTATGGCGAAGAAAAACTTCTCGAGTTCGGGCGGAAGTGTCAGGACCGGAGCTATGACGCAAAGGCAATTGCCGCGCGACTTCCAGAGCTGCACGCCGTTCTGGATTGCCTGAATGTATTCCGGCACGTCCATGAACCTGTGCAAGTTGTGGGCAAAAAGAATCGTATCGGTTTGCTCGTTCAGCCAGCTTGCGGCCTGGACGAAATCGAGCAGTGCTTCTTCGACCTTGAGGCTGCCGGCCTTGCGTATGCCTCGGTTGCAGTCCCACGCGAATGGGACGCATTTGTCCTTGGCTTCCTCGCCCAGCATTTCCTCGGCCCGGTGTGGTTCCTGGGTCAGAAAGTAGAGCGCGGGGTAGCCCGCTGTGAGGTATTCGCGGATCATCATTCGCTCCTATTGCCAACGGTCAAATCATGCGGCTTCTTGCCGTGCCGGTATGTCTTCGACTGAACAAACCGTGAGATCCAATACCCGGTCGCTGAACTCATACAGGTTCGATCCCGCCGAAATAGACAGAAGAAGTGTTCGTGCTTCCTCCCGCGAGGTCGAGACAACGCGCGCCACGGCCTTGATGGTTACGGGAAATTCGTAAACGGAAATATTGCGAACGGGCGACGGAGGCGGAGGTGGAACAAACCGCGAGGCCGTCTGAAAGGTCTTCTCCGGGGGTGGAGGGGGGGCGAACGAACTTGTCTGCGGTTCCGGTTTTGCCTCTGCCGGAGGGGCCGATTCCGGCGTCTGGAGCGATGCTTTTTCCGCCTCAAGACGCTTGTTTTCCGCATCTAGTTTGCGCCGAGTTTCTTCCTGTTCGCGGGCAATCGCTTCCAGCCGGTCTTTTTCGGCCTGCAGCTCCCCGCGTTCACGGTCGAGCCGTTCCTGTTCGATAGCCGCAAGACGGGCTTCTTCTTCCTTGCGGAGCCGTTCGGCCTCGACGGCTATTTCTATGTCGCCGCAAATTTTGTCGAACTGCTCATCACTCATTTCGGGCACGAATGACTCCGGAACGGAAATCCCGGCAACGAGATAATTGCAGCCGTTGAAAGTCGCGCCGTAGCCAAAGAGCTTGTCGCGTCTGGCCTGGATTCTCATGCGTTCCTTGTTCGCGGCTTCTTCCGCGATCCGGCGCCGTTCGTTCTCGACGAATTGTTCCTGATCGACGAGGTGCTGCTCGATGGGAGCCATCCAGCCGATGATTTTGTCCTCAAGGGCCTTTACCTTTTTGGAGAAACGCGTGGCTTCTTCACGTCCGGCTTTGCCGGCTTTGGCGATCGCGGTTCTGCGGCGGACCATATCCATTCTGGCCTTGTGAACGGCTTCGAGTCCTTCCTTGTCGTTCAGTCCATCGACCTTGAGGGCGAGGTACTTTTTGCCGAGTTCGGCTACCGCGGCCTCAGTGCATTCCTCGAACTCGCGTATCTTGATCTCGTTGAGCGAGAATTTCTGTACTGCGGTTGGCTGTTCTTCCATGTCATGCTCCCTGAGCTATGCTGCCTTCTGCTGCCAGGTGAAGGACTCGATGTAGCGTGAGTTGTAGCGGCGCACTTCTTCTCCGGTTTTGTTGTCGAACTCGATCAGCCAGTCGCCGATCATGAAGGCTGATGTATCAAGGGGGCGACCATAGCGACCGTGTTCGATTTCTTTGCCGTTAAACCACGAGACTTGCATGACTTCGTGACCGGCTTTGGATGCTTTCTCCAAGGTCCATTTTTCCATGGGGGTGCTCCTTTTGATGGGGACCTGCGATTACGCGAGTCCCCTTCCCGCCGTTTGACCGAGGATGAACGGGACTTCCTTCTCGCCTCGGTGGAACTGGTTGGTTTTGTAATGCCGGTCTGTTCCCGGCTGCCAGGAGGTTTCATCTGTCCCCCTCCAAAGAGGTTTCGTTATCGACTTTCCTTCGTCGCGGACCATTCAGTTCCGGGGTCTTTCTCCCCATGGCTTGTTATCCGCGCCTTCTCGCGGGCAGCCATCCCGCCATTGGCAATGCCTTTGCCGGACTCTTCCTGTTCTATTCACGAGTCCATTGAGAGCATCGAGTGTAAGCAGCGTTATGCAGCATCCGAGTATCAATCCGGTCGCGACCGCCAAATAGCACACTGTGATCTCTCCTTTTTCGCCGTCCGGCTTCGTTGTGCGTCTGCTGAGTTGTATCGTAGGGAGAGTCGTCTTACCCATCGTCCGGTCTCGTTGCATCCGTTCCATTCTGTCGGTCCGGCTGGATGCATAGGGCAGCTTTTTGCTTGAACCGTCCTCTCGCATTGTCAGTTGAGTCTTGTCTTCGCCTGGATTTCGAGCGCGCCAAGGATCATGAGACCGCGCGTGTCCAGTGGATACGGACGGCCGGAAAGCGGTGCAGCTTTGTCGTAGAGCCAGATGAAGTGCGGGACCGGATACACGCCGGTTTCCGCGTGAACCTGATTCACCCATTGCTGCGGAAGCGCATAGTCGAAGTTTGCACGCTGCATCCCGAGCTGCGCGATGGATTCTACTTTGGTCATGCTTCCCTCCTGAATGCCTTGACCAATGCGGTTATGGCGGAGCGGATCTTCGCTACGCGTTGCCTGCGGGTGCTGGCGGGGTCGAGCCTGTTGCCGGCGTAGCGTGTTTCATGGCGCATGACGCTGATGTGGAGCTTGAGATAGGGCGTATCGGGCTCGTCGGGTGTAGTGCAGAGAACCTTGTTATTGAATAGTTCCTGCGGAGACTTGTCCGTGTAGACGGAAAGATAGGCAATTCGCTCCATATTCTTGTCCCTGCTTCCTGATTGTTACTGGTTAGCGAATGCGACCGCTCAGAACGGAATGTCGTCGTTGGGCCTGGAGTAATTGGGATCGGGTTGGTTGCCCTGCGGCTGATAGTAGGGCGGCTGACCGGCGGGCGGCGGCGGAGGCGGTGGGTTGCTGCCGTGCTGCTGAGTCTGCGGTCGGGACTGTCCGTTTGTTGCCGGGGGCTGCTGGCCCTGATTGTTTTCTTTGCTGCCGAGAAGTTCGAGACTATCCACGCGGATCTCGACAACACTCCGGTTGTTTCCGCTTTGATCCTGCCAGGTGCGCTGAATGAGTTTGCCCTGGATTCCGATCTTGCTGCCCTTGTGAGTGTAGTTCGCGCAGACTTCGGCGGTCTTGCCGAATGCGGTTGCCGTGAACCAGTAGGTTTCCTCGATGAGATTGCCCGACTGGTCTTTGCGCTTGTCGTTGACGGCTATCCTGAGATTGGCGATGCAGGTTCCGGATGCGGCGTATCGAATCTCTGGGTCAGCTCCGAGATTGCCGACAATACACACTGCGTTAAGCATTTTTTGCTCCTGTTTGTGATACACGAATGATTTGGTTGGATGGAGTGTAAAACTGTTGAATTTGTGATGCAAGGGAAATATTATCTGAGTTAACTGAGGGATGCGGAAATAATCCTCGCAATGCACGTTCCACCACGGAGCATCGGATGAAATTTCCATCAGTTATAATTTTCTGTCATGGAAATGTGGGCTGAGGTGATGAAAAGGCGATTATCCTTCCAGCGGCACGCGCCTTGGATCTCAATGAGTGATGGATAGTTGCCGGGGGGTGCTGTCACAATAATGTTGCCGTTGATGAGCCTGGATTCGGTGGCCGTTCGTTCCTCAGTTTTCCATTCGAAGAGGAAGTGTATTTCCTGGCCGTCCAGAAGTCTTGGATCGAGGGCGAGAATCTTTGTCTTCGATGCCATGATCCAGAAATCGGTGGCCTGATGCCAGCCGCGGTATGAGAGGAAGGAAAGCGGGTGAAGCCACCCGCCTATGTTGTTTATGGCTTTCGATGTGGCGTTTAGTTTCTCTACGACGCGTATTCCCTCCTTGAGTATGTAGAGATTATTGCGGTCGGCTTGCCATGTTCCCCATACGGTCATTTGCGTTGCTTCTTCGAGGATGAAAAGCGGAAAGGTGAAGATGCCGAGAACGGCCATGAAGGATAAGGCCGTTCCCAGCACGATTTTCCAGCGCGAGGCCATCTGTCTCAGTGGAATCATGGGTTACTTGACAAAGGAGATGATCGAGGCGGATTCCCTGCCCTGATGTTCGCGGATGTTGACAACGGCTTTGAAGTTGTCGCCGGCCTTGAGCTTTTTTGCCATTTCGACGTGCGGGCTGAATGCCATAATGGCCATCGAGGCATTGTAATGCACGCCGTTGATGACTTTGGGCGTTTCGACGATCATGCGGACATACTCGTTGCCGTTTTTGTCTTTGGCGACGGTGAGCTTGGAAATCTTGGCGTCCATGATCGTGTCGGCGGCGAATGCGGGTGCGGTGAAGGAAAACAGGATTGCGAGTGCAAAGCAGATTGTGGCGATGCGTTTCATGGTTCTCTCCTTGGGTGAATGAATTGTTTGCGATTGGCATTTCTTACGTTTCAGACAGACAGTGAAATCACTTGCGGATCTATGCTTTCGCGGTGAAGCCGGGGCATACGTTGTCGGGGTGTTTTTGCCCGCAGACGGGGCATGTTGTGTAAAGGCACAGATCGTCGGACCATATGGTCCGGTACTTGAGCAGTTCGATGCAGTGCTCGAAGTACAAGCAGCCTTCGCACTGTTCGGGCATGGTTATCTCCTTTGGGGGGCAGGGCCTCCATTTCCGCCGTATCGCTCCATACATTCGGTGTCGGTGCTGCAGTCGTAAGCTGAGAGCAAGGCGGCATGTCGTGAGTCATGAGATTTTTGAGGTCGATTGCGACAAAAAGCGCAAACGATGCGAGGACGGAAAAAATGAGCAGGGTGATGCATTTTCGCATCATTGTAATTCCTTCGTAATTGGAAAGTTCCTTTCACTTTCGACAGGCAGTAAAACGACCTGTAGAGCCATACTGAGTAAGGCTTTGCGGGAAAAAGTTCAGAAGGGGCTTCCAAGGGGCTCCGGAGGGGCTTTGAAGGGGCTCCGGACAACTTGTCGGGGGGTGAACCAGGATACAGGATACAGGATACAGGATACAGGATACAGGATACAGGATACAGGATACAGGATACAGGATACAGATAAAGCAGTAACTACTTCGTAGTTACTTCCCTACTGACCCCTTGAACTGCAAAGAAATTACGCGTGTCTCAGGAAATGACTTTTGGGTCATGACGGTATTTTGAGCGTAAAGAGCGGGAGCTGCGCGGTCAGCTTGGAAATTACGCGATGAGTGTCATAGCTCAGGAGTTCGGTAAAGGTGGCGGTGTTGCGTTTGATCTCTTTCGGCCAATCACTTTCGGGGAAGGCGTCGAAATAATTTCTCGTACCTTCCAGCGGCGGTTCATTGAAATACGAGTGGTACATGAGCCGCATCTGATAGTAGCTCTGAACGGAAATTATCAAGGCCATGAGCTTCTTCGTGAGCTTGAGCTTCGCCATTGTGTTGCTCCTGAAAGTGAAATGGAATGGAAATGGTTTTTCGCTGCAGAGCACCGATGATGGTATCCCCAAAGATCTCCGGGGGGCGGTCCGGAGGGGGGGGGTGTCCCCCCACCGGCGGGGTCTTAGGGGCGGCGCCCCTGAAGGGGTGGGTAGACCGGGACCGCGCCAGCGGACCTGGGCTCAGGGAGGGGTGTTTTTCCCTCCCTTTTTGGGCACTTGATCTGTGAGCTTTTAAAGCTGCCCACGGTAAGCGCGAGACAGGAGTGCCTGAAAGTGTAGCCTGCTGCGTTGATCCCCCGTGGAATGACCAATCAGGGCTTCCATGGTGCATTCTTTATCGCGTTTCCAGGCTGCATTCTCTTTGTCTCGCTTGATTAGAAACCGGACGGCAATTTCGAGTTCTTCGATGCGCTTTACCAGCGCCGCCTTTTCGGCCTCGGGGTCCAAATTGTCCTGCGCATGGATCTGGCGAAGAACATTCGAATTGCTATCACGAGTAGATCGGCTAAGTGCGGCATTGCTTTGTCCTTCCATTTTTTTGTCTCCCTTCTTCGCAAAAGACAGACAGTGATGAAACCTGCGGGCGCTTCGCCCGCTTCTTTCTTTGCACTGTGGGTGGGAGCGGTGGGGTCCAAGTCGCCGCCGGAGCGCGGCGAAGCCGCGATTCGGCGAAAAGGCTTTTGTCTTTTTCGTTGCCGGGGGAATAAAAAAACCCCGAAGGCCGAAACCTCCGGGGTGCGTCTTACGCAACTGCCGATGCGGTAAAGTCGGCTTTCTTCTCTTGGTACGCTTCCCAAACTTTTTTCCACTCCATCGTGGTCATTCTGCAGCCGCGAATTGTTCCCTTGCTGAACTTTATCATCTGCGCGGCGAGCCACTTGAGTTGTGAAAGCGTCTCGGTGTTGTTGATGCGGGTTAGAAGTTTCTGACCCTGTGGCTGGATTTGCGCGAAGCTGACCGGCTTCCTGCCGAGCTTGTCGCGGGTGATGTTCCGGTAGGTCCAGAACGTGCCTTCTTGAGCCTTGGTCATGGGCGGAATGTGCTCGAACCAGAAATTGAGCACATTTGCAAGAGCTTGACGGTCGATCCGATACCGAAAGCGGATCATCCCGTTTGGCTCTCCCTTGAGGTTGAAGGGCTTGATGTTGCCCTGAACCAGTGCCACAAGCGCCTTGCGCTCTCGATTCCCAAGACCTGCTTGCCGGGCCTCGTCGAGATACGTCTGCCAGGTCGTCTCTCTCACCTTGGCGGTGATCGAGTTGAACGTGGATAGATCTTTACAGTGACGCGTGGTTCTGATAAGCAGTCGGAAGCTGAGAGGTTGACGAGTGAGCCAATCCTTCTCTTGCTCCGGCGTGAAGGCGTCCTCGATTTCGAGAACCGCTTTGCTGCCGCTGAAGAAAAAGTCGTTGGCAACTTGGCTATTCTCGCTGTTGATGGGATGGTAGCCGATCAACTCAATGCTGGCAGGCGTCGTGTGATCGGCTTCCATCTTTTCCTGATCCCATCCGTCATCTTCACCGGGATATCGAATGTTCGATCCCCAATCGACCCGCTTGTCAGGTTCAGCGAGCCCCGCAATGTCGATTGCGTCCGTGATGTTCTCCCGGATCGGCCAGAGACACGTTGTATTATCCTCGTTGTATTTCCAACCCAGCGGACCCCAACGCTCAAGATCCTGATCGTGTGCCATCTCCCAAAGGTGGGCAAGGTGATCCTCGATGCCCCGCGAAGCGTGAGCCGCATACTCACCTGTCGCGCCCACATCCATCTCTGCGGGATCTTCCTCGTATGTGACCGCCTTCAGCTCTGCGGCCAGTCGCTCAATGTAGGCGATGTTTTTCTCCAGTTTCGCCGGACCCATCTCCAGACAGCGATTGATGAACTGATCGACAATATCGGCGGTTGCCTCGATTATCTCGAATGCCTCATGAACTCGATGGGCAAGCGCGCATTGCTCGCGATCCGGCTTCTCGCGCTTGAGTCCAAACAACCTCCTTGCCAAGTGCTCAATCCTCCTGTGCCTCGCCGTGGTTTCCTGCGAATTTTCGTGAGGACCGAGCAGCTTGCTTTGCCCGAAGGGCGTGTACTCAAACAGATCACGTTCGCCCTGGGTCGTGAACGTGTGAGGCTTCGCCATCTCGTCGGGGCTGAGTTGCATTACTTCCTGCGCCGTAAAGACCGGAAGCGAGTTGTTTGTATGCCGGCCGTAGCCGATCATTGTTAAGTTCGCTAAGCTCTTTAGATTCATTGTCGACTCCTTTTCTGATTGAGTGATTGAGCGAGACAGGCAATCAGAAAACCTGCCTCGCCTCTGCGTGGATGTTTGGTTAAAAACGAACAACCCGTGTCTTCAGATTGCGATTTTTTGCGATTTCAATCATATGCGCGGTGCCTCGTGACCTGCCGTCCCAAAATGCGACTAAGGCGTCTGATTCTTCGGCCATGCGTTCGTTGCGTCTGTAGCCAGCCGATCTTCCGTATGTGTCCCACTCGGCATTGATAACGACGATTTCCAAGCCATTCTCTTTGGCGTACTGAATCGCTAGAGTGTCTGCCCCTCGCGCTCCTCCGGAAACGATTGTTGCGTCTTTTTGGTTCTGAAGCAGATGATCCAGTTTCGTCTTCATGAGCCTGTAGTCAGAAAAGTCTCTCGATCCTGCAACGATGATTTTCATTTCAACTCCCGTGTTTTTGGTGAGGAAAGGAAGAAGAGGTGATAACAACGGTCTCACCCTGCTCTCCCACTGTTGTAAAAAAGATACACTGTCACCTAAAAGTTTCACCTAAAGCGATTGTTTGGTTTTTAACGAACATTCAAAATAAAAAGCATGTCGCCGTTAGGGGCGGAGGCGCACGGTCCGAGTGGGTTGTCAAGGCCGATGGGCGTTGGGTTCGGCGCGGCGGCTCGTGATCGTAATGGAGGGGACCCGCTTGCGGGGGGGAAGCCGTTCGGTCGCGTTGCCGCAGTCCGGGAGCAACGATAGCCCACCCGCGCCGGTTCCTTACGCCCATCGCGTGTTTAGCCTTGACGACCCTAGCGAGGACGTGCAACTGATCCGACCTAAACGGCGGCATGATTAGCCGGTAACGCTAGGAGGTAGGGAGGGGCAATTGCGGCTCTTGGGTTTGCGCCCTTCTTCCTTCGAGTACTTGGCGCAAACCCTTTAGAGCCGCGCCCTGGCGCACCCTGCGCTGACGGGGTTCGTTAGGATCGTTGTATTCTCACCCGAGCGGCTTTATGCGATGGGGGAGAAGATACGATCCTACGGTTCTCGTCAGTAGCCGGGGGTGCCATCCCGCACGACGACGCGGCGCAGAGAAACAAAAGAACTCCACTGATGGGGGTCAGGGGGTTATTGCGCAGGCGCTTTATCCGCGCAGAACCCCTAGGAAGCTGCGCTTCGGCCCCGCGTAGGCAGCACGCTTCGTGCGCTCCTACGCGGGGCATATTGCATAGAAAGCGCGGCAAGGGCATAGCCATACTTGGGCAGGTGAAGCGCGAATCTCGACGGAGCGGAGCGCGCAGCGCGGAGCGGAGTCCATCTCTCCCTGTCCTTAGCAGGCTGTGCACAGGGCCAGTGCCAAATCGCGCGGCGCGTCCGCTTGCGCAGTATGTAAGCGGCGTGAATGCGGCGATAGCGTAGCTACCACGGCAGGCACGGTAGCGTTATGTATAACGACGGCGTAGCGAAGGCGCAGGGCTTGCTGCTCTTTGCAAGCACTGTGACTGAGCGGGCAGGTATGTAGTGTGATGCTGTGATGTTGTAAGCCAATTAGCGAGGCGAGCGCGCCAGCGCGAGCTGAGCGGCAGCAACGGCAATGGCGATTGCGAATGAATGCGTCGTACAGAGCATCGGCACTTTATATACTACGAAGTAGTATATGGGGACCCAATGTACCGCTTCCGGACAGAAATTATAAAAAATCAATATCCTCGGGCACTTGAACGGTTCTGAGAGTAACGTGATGTTCGCGGATACATCGTTTGCATACCGGCCATGACCAGCGGATAGTTGATTTGCCCTCTGAGGTGCCTAGCGTCCGTTTTGAGCCATTTCCCTGTGCGACCCATAGGATTCTTCGTTTTTAACATAAAAGTCGATCCTGGGGCGTCCTCGCAAGCCATGAGGCGTAACCGAGTCAATCTGAGTGCCTGACAAAGCGATCATCTGGAAAAATGTGCTCGGGGAATCGGGGGCATGGGGAAAGTCCGTAGGGAGAGACTGCCCCTAGTCATTTCCGGGCCCACGCGCCAAGATCGGCTCGGGTGCAAAGTCCCGTTCCTTCCTGTATCCAGTCGACCTCCGTTCACTTAGTCAATGATTACGCAACGGTTCTCCGTCAACGAAGTCGTTTTTCGCCAAGCAAGCGGGGTCTGCCAACGGCGATGAAACGATTGCACGAAGCATCGGCACTTTATATCCTACGAAGTAGGATATAGGGACCCGATGTACCGACTCTGGACGGAACACCAGATTCTCTCAGTAGCTTTCCCCCTCTGATCCGGATGGCATGAGCATGCGGACAATGCCCCAGAGAATCTGGCCGCGAATGCGTTTTTTTGCCAGGAGGGAATTGCCCTTAGACGCTGGACATATAGCGTATAATGCGATAGAGTTTTGTATGATCATCAGTTTCCGCGACAAGAGGACTCGGGGCTTTTTTGAGGGAGAACGGATAAGGGCTTTCCAGGGATTCGAGCGGCAAGCCATGTTGCGGTTAGACCGCCTTCATGCCGCCGATCGCCTTTTGGCTCTTAGCACGCCAGGGAACCGCCTTGAAGTGCTCAAAGGAGATCGCAAAGGCCAGCACAGCATTCGGATTAATGACAAATGGCGGATCTGCTTTGAATGGCCTGAAGACTCCACCGGGCCACTGAATGTGGAAATTGTGGACTATCATTAGCGGGAAGGCAGGAGGTTAACATGGCACGGCTTCTTATCCACCCAGGTGAACATCTGGCCGACGAATTGAAGGCGCTCGACATGAGCGCGAATCAACTCGCGAAAGAATTGGGCGTACCGACAAACCGACTCACGCAGATCATTGCAGGCAAGCGTGGGATTTCGGGCGACACGGCCCTGCGCCTTGGCAGGTGGTTCGGAACTGGACCGGATATCTGGATGAACCTGCAGAAGAACTATGAACTGCGGCTTGCAGCGGAGCAAATTGGCGATGCCTTGAAAATGATTCCCGACCGTCACGGCAGAGTTGATGTGAACAATGATTTGCACGCATAGTGGGCGCGGCCGGCTAATGAAGGGGAGTCGTCCATTCCAGACTATCAGCCACGCTGATGCTTTCTGTGCTGGTTTGAGGTAGTCGATGGTTTTCAAGCCCAAGGTGACAATTTTGCCCCGCGCTCAGTTTTGCTTGTGGTCCGATCCCGCTTCCGAGTCTTGAGAATACCCTCATGATCGACTGACCACGCAATGCTCTCGGCATATAGTGGGATAGCTGGATCCGAGTGCAAGAGCGCCGATCCTGGCCGACACCCAAATTTTGCGTTTAAGCCGCTTTTCTGAACTCCCTCGGGGATGTCATTTTTTAGGAGACAATCGATCCTGGGGCATCCTCGCAAGCCACATGACGTAACTGGGTGATTTGTCGAAAAGCAGAGGCAGGTTGAGGGCAGATGGGAAGAAAATATCCGGAGTGAATGTCGAAAAAAATCATTGATGCGCGGAACGGATTCGGGTAAGTATGGAGTCGCCTTTTAGGACCGCTGGTCTAGCCCACTTCTAGCATGTTTGGCTGCATTCAGGTTGCTCGCTCCTTCCTGAATGCAGCCATTCGCGTTTTTAGGGCATAGTAGACGGGGTTAAGGGGTCAGTGCTGTTACCGACAAAAGGATCTGGATACGCTGAGGTCGATCTTTCTCTAAGCTCAGTGAATCTTTTGAGGTCTGCGAACGCGGTGCAGTTCTCTTCGCCCTGGCATGGAATGCCGGTCAGGGTGCAACGTTGTTCGGACCCGGCAGTTTTGAAGCCGGGGTAGTATTTTACCGGTTCCATGATGCGCACGCGTTGCCTGTTCGGGCATTGGTCTTTTCTCACAGGTCCCTCCTTTTGCAGAATCGAATTTCTCCGAGTCCATCCATACCGCACATAATCAGATTACGCGTCTCTTGGTAGGCATTGCAGGGCATGGCCGATGAGAGTTTGCGCGGAGTACCCGGTATGAGCCTCCATGGGCAGCACTTATTCTTGTTCGCCTGGCTCTTTGTCCTCACCGACTCGAGACTCGCCGGGTGATCCAGCGGAAGTTCGCATAGGGGGTCCATCGCGCAATTGCTCCATGAGGTCGGGGACGTTGTAGTGCTTTATGAGGAAGGCCATGCTCGCGTAGTGGGCGATCTTGAGCAGGTCCATTTCTTCGTTTTCGGTCCCTCGTTGTCCCTTGCCGAAGCGATCGGCGTACTTCCCGATCTGATCGACGCAAAATTCAGCCGTGTAGCGCGTCGCTCGGTCGTTTGGGTAGTCTCCGTACTGCTTTACGGCGTATCCTTCGATGTGCGTTGCCACGTGGTCTTGAAAGACCGCCCAGGCGCGGCCTCGCATGGATGGCACCTTCGGCATTCCAGCCAGCATTGACGTAGTGAAAACAAGAAATCCCTCTTTTATTTTTCGAAACACTCGTAGCTCCTATCCTGTAAGGGTTTGAAAGAAGAAAGCGCAATGAATGTCAGAAAATACTTGACTGCGTGAATGTTTTCAATTGCATTTTGCACTGCTTTCATTGACAATTGGCCGGAATCCATCTCGAAGGGAGGCGATATATGCCCGCATCCGGCACCGAAGCGCACTTCGTAAGTCTACTCTTGAGCGCAATCACACTACTTCTTGGGCTCATTCTTTGGTTTACCAAGCAGATGTGGAACGACCAGAAGTCGGCAAACGAAGGATTCAAGGAAACATTCGAGAGAATCTGGAAACATCTTGGCGAAAAAGTGTCCGAAGCTACCTGCCAGGAGCGGTCCAGCCTGTATAAGTGCAACATCGAAGCTCTTGAAAGCGATTTCAGGAGCCACGCTCACACCAAGGAAAATCAATTGGTCATCAGGAGCCAGAAGTGAGTGAAGAGGACAGGCAGCTCATGATTAATTCCGGCAATCCCAATACGGGGGCGATGCGGAAATATTCATTCATGAAGGCTCCGGCAGAGCTGCAAGCGGAAATCATCGACGGCCTTGACTCTCGCCGGCTTACCTTCAACGAAGCGGCGAAGGTATGTTTGCAGTCCGGGTTTGAAATCTCCGGTGAGTCTATCCGCAGATTCTACACGGGGCTACTGGCAACGCGTCGCTCGGACAGTTTCTCGTCTGCCTGGAAGAAAGCGGCCGATGTTCTCCGCGAAATGGGCAACGGGGATAAAGTCATTGAAACATTCATGGCCTACATGACTTCGCAGATGATGGCCGGGATCGAACTCGGTCAGATCGAGTTTCCGGTGAAAGAGTTCATGAAGTTCATGGAAACCTTCCCTGTCTTTCTTGCAAAGATGGGTCAGCTTCCGGGTTTCATGCCGGGCGGCAATGCGAAGAAGGTCCCCGGCAGTGTAGTGTCGCCGGTCTCCGATAAGGGCAAGTTGCAGATACGAAAAGACGTGTATGGCTTCTAAAGGGTCACGGAAGAGAAAAACACCGGTCAGGAAACCCACAGATGCCGAACGACGCGAGGACAAAGCGGAATATGCCGCGAAACAGGAAGCCGTACCGCTCTATACCTATCAAAAGCAATGGGTTATGGACGCGTCCCGCTTCAAAATCGGGTTGTGGAGTCGGCAGACCGGCAAATCTTTTTCGACGAGCCTTGAAGCGGTCCTTGACTGCGACGAGCACAAGACCGATTGGGTTTTCCTCTCATCGGGGGAAAGACAGTCAAAAGAACTTATCCGGAAGGCTCGCGATCATGCCCGGGCGCTCGATACGGCATACAGTGACGCGTATGCCGATTACTACACTCCCGGTAGCGGCGCGACTTTCAAGCAGCTCGAAATGGAGTTCCGGAATGGATCACGGATTCTTGCTCTTCCGGCCAACGCGGATACGGCCCGCGGCCATTCCGCAAATGTTGTGCTCGATGAGTTCGCGTTCCATCAGGATTCCATCGCGATCTGGAAGTCTTTGTTCCCCACAATCACGCGTGGCTACAAACTCCGGATCATATCGACCCCGCAGGGTCGCAAGAACAAGTTCTATCAGCTCTGGACCGGCAATCCCCGGTACGTCAAGTACAAGGTCGACATTTGGTCGGCCTTTGAACAGGGTCTCAAGATTGTCGGTGACGACGGCGAAGCGGCCACTCCGGAGTTTTTGCGCGAAGCTCTCGACGATGAAGAGGCATGGCGCCAGGAATATTTGTGCGAGTTCGTGGATGAAGCGACCGCCTTCATCCCCTACGAACTCATCGTTGCTGCCGAAGACGTACGGCTCACAGACGAGAATGTCCTTTTCCTGCTCGAGCGGGGCGACATTTTCGCCGGTATCGACATTGGCAGGAAACGGGACGTTACGGTGTACTGGTCGTTCAAGAAAATCGGCGACGTCCTCTGGTCGCACCGCAAAATCGAGCACCAGAATATGCCCTACACGCTGCAGTTTGACAGTCTGTGCAACCACATCGACATGGATCACCCCCGGCGTGTTTGTGTCGATGCAACGGGGCTCGGCGGTCAGCTCGCCGAGGATCTTCACCGGAAGTATGGTTCCCGGGTCGAGCCGATTCTTTTCCGCAATTCCGTCAAAGAGGATCTGGCAACGAGTACGAAACGCACCTTCGAGGACCGGCGCATTCGTATCCCGGTTGACCGAAAAGTGCGGGAAGATATCCACAACGTCAAGAAGCTCGTTACTGCCGCGGGCAATACGAGATTTGATGCGGAAAGGACCAAGGATGGTCATTCCGACAGGTTTTGGGCGCTGGCCCTTTCCGTGCACGCGGCTGGAAAATTCGGCCATGGTGGGGCCATAGTGACCGTAGGGGCGGCCCGCGAAAGTGTCGAAGCGTACAAAAAATACTGAGGGTGAAGGTTATGAAATTTACGTGGTTCATCCGTTCGGCAAAAGAGCTTTACAAGGTTTTCCCGTTCGTCGTGTTCATTCTGCTGAACGCCGTCTACCTGGGCGATGCGAGTCAGTTGAAACTCGCGCTCTACTACCTGACGGTAATCACGCTCACGGTCCTTGTGTTCCACGTCGGGCGCAAGTTCATGTATCCGACTGTGAGTATTGAGGCCCATTGCCGAAAAGCTCTCGATGAAGGCAACGCGGCGTCGGCCATGATCGTTATAACCTTTCTTGGTTTCCAGGCTGCAATGTCCTGGCTGACCGTTCTTTGCATTGTGGCGATGATAACAAAATGAAAACACTGGTCTTTGTGCTTACCCTCCTACTTGCCGCGCCCTGCCTCGCCGCCCCGCCGATAACCACGCAGGCAAGGGAGCTTCTGCCCTTGCTTGCGTCGGTCATTCGGACGCAATGGCCCGAGTGCCCGCAGCCGTGGGTGCTTGCGGGAAAGATCGAACAGGAGTCGGCATGGAAGGTAAAAGCGCAGCTCAAGACCTCCCGGGAATATGGCTTCGGCCTGGGGCAGATCACGATTGCGTATAACGCGGACGGCACGGAGCGGTTCAACAACTTCACTTCAGCTTTGCGCGTGACCATGATGGCAAAGACGATCACCTGGGAGAAGAGATTCGACCCGAAGTTCCAACTCACCTACTCGGTGCTTACCGATCGGTCGAACTTCGCGCTTGTGTCCAGTTTCTTCGATGACGGCGAATCCCGCATGGCCGGGATGCTTGTTTCCTACAACGCGGGTCCGGGCAGGATCGTACAGCGAAAGGCCGAAGCTGTAAGACGCGGGATCAGGGTCCCGAGGACATGGTTCGACGGCCTTGAGAACATTCACCCGCGTAGTGAGAAGAAGCTCATTTACGGACGACCTCTCTACGTTGCGGTAAACGAGTATCCGAAGCTCATTCTTCATACGAGAAGCCCGAAGTACAGGGAAGCGATGACACGGCTTCTTGAAGATACGGGGGAATAACATGCCCTGGACGCTTTTGCTGAATACTCGAGTGCTCGCGGGCGCCGCGGCCCTTATCGCCTTCTTCGGCATCTGTGCCGGCTTCTATGTGAAGGGGCGAAGTGATGCGAACGCAAAGCACGAAATGCAGATGAAAGACGCGCAGATCGAGGCCCTTGCCAACGTCCGGGCAGTCGAGCGGCAAAAGAGCGCCGAGGTGGAGGGAGTGGCAAATGAGTATGAAACGAAACTTCGCACGCTTTCTGATCGCGCTGCTCTTGCTGAGCGTGATCTTGGCCGGTTGCGCGTCAAAATCCGTTCCTGTGCGGATATGCCCAAGTCCGCCACCTCCTCCGGCAAACCTGATGCAACCGCCAATACAGGAACCGACCGGCATGGATCGGGCGAAATCAATCTTGATGATGCTGCAAGAGAAATTGTCCGATTAGGATCGGACCTCGACGCCGCAAATCTCAAGATAATCGAGCTTCAGGAACTT
>JAJFVB010000071.1 GCA_021372055.1 Desulfobacteraceae bacterium
TGTACGGAGCCAATCATACGGATTACTATTACTCGACGGGAAAAGGGCCCGAGCCGGCGGACTCGCCGCTCGTCTTCCCGTTCCTCGCTTTGGGCCGCATTCCTGTGAAACCCGATGCGAAGGGTCGGGATTCACACGCCGTATCCGTGATAAAAAAGATCATCGACTACGAGAAGAAACCGCTTCCCGACTCCGCATACTACAAGCGGATGGTATTCGCATCGAGCTTTGAAAATGTGCCGAATACGGGCACCCCTCCGGGTCATGAGACCCGAGGATGCATGGAAGCAAGCGAATATGTCTGTTCGCGCCTGGAAAATGAGGGGTACCAGATCAAGAGGGTGTACCTGACAAATATCCCCGATGCCACGCTCTACTACAGTGACCACACTGTAATACAGCAACCTGTTCGCGGTCAGATCAAATATTCCCGCGCGGCAAACAATGCGGCTGATGCCACCGAAGCGCTGAAAAAAGCGCTCGCTCAAGGCCAATTGTTTGTTTCCTACAGGGGACACGGCGGATCCTGCGAGTGGAGTTTTCCTTCTTTAAGCGGCGACGATGTCGATAAGGTACCGGCTTGCCCTCCTTCGGCCGTTTTCAGCCTGTGCTGCAACACGGGCATGTTCACCGCTTCCCAGCCCTGCCTTGCGGATATGTTCCTCGCGATGAACGGTGGTGGGGTACCGTCGCTCATCGCGTCTACCACCGAGTCCGATGCGGCCATGAACAACGATTTCATCAAGGCGCTTTTCGACGGCGCCTTCGGGAATATCCTGTCGCTGAGACATCCGATGACGAGGAAAATACGCCGGATCGGGGACCTGATGAATTACGCGAAGAAATGCATTCCGCTCTTGAGGAGGGATGCGGATACTCTCATCAGGGATCACTTCGAGGTCTACCATGTCATTGGGGATCCGACACTCGAATTGTGGACGGAGCCGCCCCTGTGGTTTGCAGTGACAGCATTTCTCGAGGAAGACGAGCTGAAGATCCGGCTGGAGCCTTGCCCCCCCGAATGCCGCGTGACACTGCGCAGCGGATTGGAGGTGATGGCAAGAGTGAACCCGCTCACGGGAGAGGCGACGGTTGTCCCGCGGGAAGGGGTGAAATTCGGAGCCGCGGCCAACCACGTTACCGTCTGCTGCTGGGCGCCGGGGTACTTATACAACGAAGTAAAATTGCCGATTCCGGGCAAATGAGCTTTTCCGGCCAAGTCCATTACCGGAATCCCGGGCGGCTGCATGAACAGATCATGGACGCCAAAGAACGCTTTTTGAAAAGCGCGGGGAGCTGCGCCCCCCACACCCCCACGCCGCTGCGCGGCTCATTTTGGCGCTGCGGCTGCGGCCGTTGGCCGGCAGCCGACAGCGCCGATACGTGCGGGGGGAATCGTTCCTCCGCTCTTTGGCGATCTCATCAAACCATTTCAACCAGTCGTTTCAGATTGGCGGGGTTGATGTAGAGCCTCCATCCCTGGTAGGCTGGTTCGCGCATTTTCGTGATTGCGTCCTCGCCCCACTCGTGTTCGGACTCGAAATCTTCAGGATCGTTACACCACGCCAGGTCGACAAGTTTCCTCCTGGTTTCGAAATCAGCCGGATAGAAGTAGTTGCTCGTGCCGACCGGTGCGAGCATCTTCCTCACGGCCGTCACCGCGGCATCGGCACGGTCCGCGCCCGCGTCCTCCTCGTCGTGACCGTTTACTCCAATGGTGATCGGTGCGGCAAAAACCTCGCCGATCGGAATAAGGCCTTCCACTTTTTCTCTGTACGCGTTCATCGTCCTCTCCTTTCCCTCAAGCAATGCCGGATACGCTCAATTTCCCTTTCGGTTCTTACGGAAGGTTCCCAAACCCTTTCTTCCGTCCGGATGGAGTCCTCTGTTTTGTTGGCCTTCTTGTATCACGGGGAGGGTTAAAGAAAGGTTACTCGCGGAGAGTGACACTAATTCTTTAAAATTTTGATAATATATTGATTCTGAGGACTTGCGAGGGCAGGCAGATTCTTATCGCCGTTCGATAATCCGCTTGTAGATCGAAACCGTCAGGGTGCCGGGCGGGACTCCAACCTCCCTTTCCAGGGCTTTCCGGCACTCTTCGTAAATCCGGAGCGCGTCCGTGCTCCGGCCCATTGTATCGTAGATGAGCATAAGCTTCCGGTACGCTTCCTCGTTTGCCGGATCGATCTGAATGACCAGCCGATGGAACTCTATGGCTTTTCGGGAGCTTCCCCGGTTTTCCAGGTGCTCCGCCGTGCGGCGTAAAAGAGAGATATAGAGGGTGCGCAGCTCTTCTCTTTTGAGCTCGGCCCACGGGCTGTAGAGGTCTGCGGCGAGCAAATCCCCC
>JAJFVB010000091.1 GCA_021372055.1 Desulfobacteraceae bacterium
CCCTCCACACGGACCATTGCCAGGCACAGGTGCTGAACAGTTTCCTCGTTCCTCTCGTGGAGGAAACCGAGCGGCGCCGCAAAGCCGGGCTTCCGAACCTTTTCAACAGCCACATGTTCGACGGGAGCGCACTGCCTCTCAAGGAGAACCTCGATATCGCGGTTCCGCTTCTGGAGCGCTGCCACCGGAGCGAGCTGATACTCGAGATCGAAGCCGGCGTCGTCGGAGGCGAGGAAGACGGCATAAAGGCGGAAGGCGCCCCGGCGGAAAAGCTCTACACCACTCCGGCCGACATGGTGGAAGTCGCGCGCAGGCTCGGGTCGGTCAAGGGCGCGCGGTATCTTTTCGCCGCGACCTTCGGCAATGTGCACGGCGTCTACAAGCCCGGCCACGTGAAGCTCAAACCCGCCATCCTGCGCGACGGCCAGGAAGCGGTGGAAAAAGCGTTCGGGAAGGAGGCGCGTTTCCATCTCGTATTTCACGGCGGGTCGGGCTCGCTGCCCGAAGAGATTCATGAGGCCATCGACTACGGCGTCGTCAAAATGAACGTCGACACCGACACGCAGTATGCATTCACGCGTGCCGTCGCCGACCACATGCTGAAAAACTATGACGGAGTGCTCAAGATCGACGGCGAGGTGGGCAACAAGAAGAGCTACGATCCACGGGCTTACCTCACGGCGGCCGAAGCGTCGATGGCTCAGCGCGTAAAGCAGGCCGTGTCCGCCCTCCGGGGCGAGGGGACCACTCTTCGCGGGCTGCGTTAGGCTCTGGCCGGCCCCCGGTCGCGGGGGCCGGCGGTCCGTTTTCGGCCGGGCTTTCCTTTCCTGAACACTTCAGCATCACGGAGCCGCAAGATGAGTGAAAATATAGCAGCCGGGGTATGTGCGGGCAGTCGTTCGGAATTGAGCAAAGAAGGCATGCAGCGTACCTTTCGCGAGCACATATTCTATACCCAGGGACGGTTCCCCGAGGTCGCCACCAAAAACGATCTCTACATGGCGATGGCCTACACGGTAAGAGATCAGCTCCTCGACCGGTGGATAAAGAGCATCGAGCAGATGAGGGGAGACAATATACGGCTTGTCAGTTACCTCTCCGCCGAGTTCCTCCTCGGGCCGCACCTCGAGAATAATCTCATCAACCTCGGCATCTACGATCAAGTCCTGAAGGCTTGCGAGGACGGTGGCAGGGATGTCCAGTCCATTTTCGACCAGGAAGTGGAGCCGGGGCTTGGCAACGGCGGACTTGGAAGGCTTGCCGCCTGCTACCTCGATTCTCTTGCGACCCTGGAGATTCCCGCCGTCGGGTACGGGATCCGATACGAATTCGGTATCTTCGAGCAGCAAATCCGTGACGGCTGGCAGATGGAAAGAACGGACCAGTGGCTTCGGCTGGGAAATCCCTGGGAGATGGCCCGGCCCGAAATCACATACCCGGTGTCCATCGGGGGGCGCACTGAGCCGTATGAAGACGAACGGGGACGCTACCGGGTGCGATGGATTCCTCATCGGACCGTCAAGGGCGTGGCATACGACACCCCGACACTGGGATACCGCGTCAACACATGCAACCTCCTGCGGCTCTGGAAGGCCGAAGCCGTCGAGTCCTTCGAATTCGAGGCCTTCAACGTCGGCGACTACTATGGCGCCGTAAACGAAAAGATCTTCTCGGAAAACATCACCAAGGTACTCTATCCCAATGACGAGCCGATTCAGGGCAAACAGCTCCGGCTGGAACAGCAGTACTTTTTCGTCTCGTGCTCGCTGCAGGACATGCTGCGGGTCTACAAGTGGCTTGACAGCGATCTCAGCCGTTTTGCCAGCCATTATGCCGTTCAGCTGAACGACACGCACCCGGCTATCGGCGTTGCCGAACTCATGCGGCTGCTGGTCGACGAAAACGGGATGGATTGGGAGACGGCCTGGGAGGTCACACGGAACACTTTCTCCTATACGAACCACACCCTCCTTCCGGAGGCTTTGGAGAAATGGCCAGTCGATCTTTTCGCGGAACTGTTCCCCAGGCACATGGAAATCATCTACGAGATCAACCGCCGTTTCCTGGATGAGGTCCGGAACAGGTTCCCCGGCGATGAGGAGCGGGTGGCGAGAATGTCCCTGATAGACGAGAGCGGCTGCCGGTACGTGCGCATGGCACATCTGGCATGTGTCGGAAGCCACGCCATAAACGGGGTTGCGCAACTCCACACCCGGCTGCTCGAACAGGACGTTTTGCGCGATTTCTACGAGATGATGCCCGAAAAATTCAGCAACAAGACAAACGGGGTGACTCCGCGCCGGTTTATGGTTCTGAGCAATCCCGGCTTGAGCCGCCTCATTACCGACAAGATCGGCGAGACCTGGATCAAGGAGCCTCACGAGCTGAGAGGGCTGGAAAAGTTCGCCGACGATCGCGCTTTTCGCGAAGAATGGCGGCGGATAAAGCACGAGAACAAGGAAAGGCTTGCCGGTCTCATCCGGGAACGCATCGGGGTCGATGTCGATCCCTCCTCGATTTTCGATATCCAGGTGAAGCGCATCCACGAATACAAGCGCCAGCATCTGAACGTGCTGCACATAATTGCCCTGTACAACCGGATAAAGCACAATCCTTCCCTGGACATGCATCCGAGGACGTTCATCTTCGGAGGCAAAGCCGCGCCCGGCTATTTCATGGCCAAACGGATCATAAAGCTGATCAACTCGGTTGCGGATGTGGTCAACAACGACCGCGACGTGGCGGGAAGGCTTAAAGTCGTTTTCTTCCCCAACTTCAACGTCAAGAACGCAAAATACATTTACCCCGCCGCGGATCTTTCCGAGCAGATCTCGACGGCCGGGAAGGAAGCCTCCGGGACCGGAAACATGAAGTTCTCCATGAACGGCGCTTTGACCATCGGGACTCTTGACGGGGCAAATGTGGAGATCAGAGAGGAAGTGGGCGCCGAAAATTTCTTCCTGTTCGGCCTGACGGCGGAGGAGGTGAGCGAACTCCAGGGAAGCGGGTACCGGCCCATGGACTACTACCGCGCCAACCCGGAGCTCCGTGAGGCGATCGAGCTTATCGGTTCCGGCCATTTTTCCCGGGGAGACAGGGAACTGTTCAAACCTCTGGTCGATTCGCTCCTGTATCACGACACGTTCATGCTCTTTGCGGATTTCGAGTCCTATCTGGACATGCAGGCCAAAGTCGATGAGACATACCGCGACCGTGAAAAATGGACGCGGATGTCCATACTCAACACGGCGCGCATGGGGAAATTTTCCTCGGACCGGGCGATCCGGGAATATTGCAGGGATATCTGGAAAATCGAGCCGGTCCCGGTCCCGATGGACTGATTTTGCCACATGTGACCCGGGCAGCCGATTCGGATCCACCGGCGACGCTTCGGCGTCCGGTGTGAACCGGTTGTCGTGGAACCGCACGCGGAGGCGGATTCCGCGTGATTTCTCATTGCGCTGACGGAGGACCCTTATGAGCCTTCCATTGAACAAGACGAAAATCATATGCACCATCGGACCCGCTTCGCAGTCGCAGGCCGTGATGGAGCGGTTGCTGCTTGCCGGCATGAACATAGCCCGGCTTAATTTCTCTCACGGAGACTTTTCCGGGCATAAGCGGGTGATAGAAAATCTTCGAGCGGCCTCTCGGGCCACGGGGCGTCGCCTCGCGATCATGGCGGACCTGCCGGGTCCGAAAATGCGCATCGGGAATTTCCGATCCGAACCGGTGTATCTGAAGCCGGGCGGCAGGTTTTCTCTCACGGTCGAGGATGTCGTCGGAGATGAAGAAAAGGTCTCGGTCACGTTTACGGAGCTTCCCCGCGCGGTAAAGCCCGGCGATATACTCTATCTCAACGACGGGTTGATCCAGGTGGACGTGGAGCGGGTCGGCGAGTGCGAGGTCTTCTGCAGAGTTGTCGTGGGCGGGGAACTGCGTTCGCGCAAAGGGCTGAATCTGCCGGGGATTGACCTCGGCATAAGCGCTTTTACGGAACACGATCGCAACTGCCTTGAATTCGCGCTTGAAAACGGCGTCGACGCCCTCAGCCAGTCGTTCGTGGAGAGTGCCGCGGACATACTGGCCGTACGGGAGGCTGCTTCCGCCCTTGGGGAAGACACGTTTATCATCGCCAAGATCGAACGATCGAGGGCGCTTGATCACCTCGAAGAGATCATTTCCGCGGCCGATGGAATCATGATCGCTCGCGGAGACCTGGGCGTCGAACTCCCTATAGAGCAGATCCCCGGGGTGCAGAAAAAAATAATGCGCATGGCCAATGTGTGCGCAAAACCCGTCATAACGGCCACTCAGATGCTCGAATCCATGATTTCCAACCCGCGTCCGACGCGGGCGGAGGCAACCGATGTCGCCAATGCGATCCTGGACGGCACGGACTGCGTGATGCTGTCCGGCGAATCGGCGATGGGGGGCTATCCCGTCGAGTCCACCGCCATGCTGGCGAAGATCGCTGCTGCAATCGAGCCGCACCGCGCCGTGATGCGTGCCGGGGATCTTTTCCGGGGCGTCGACATGAAGGGCAGGATGAGCCCCGCGAGGCTGATCGATCTCAGCATGGAAGCTGTTTTCGACTACGCCGCCCCCGCTGCGGTATTCGTTCCCACGCACGGCGGCGATACGGCGAGAAGCATAGCCCGCATGCGTCTTCCCGTCTGGAGCGTTGCCGTCAGCTCCCGCGAGACAACCTGCCGTCAGCTGCAGTTCTCTTCCGGAGTCTATCCGGTGTGCGAACCCGAACATCCGGAAAAGTGGAAACCCTATGTGAGCGCCTGGCTCAAGGAGCACGGCGTCGCGGGGCAGGTCGCCGTCCTGACGGAGGGTCCGTCTGGCAGGTATCCTGACGCGAACAACAGGTTCGAAATCCTCGACCTGAGTCGCTGAAAGCGTCTTTGGGATGCCGCGGGAAATTGGATCGCCTCTTCGGGAGGACTGTCCATCTACCGTCCTGGTGCTCCCACAGTCCCGCCCCGGCCAAGCAAGATCCCGGCCTCCCGGAGTTTTCCGGTAATTTGCGCAGGTAAACTCTTTCCTTCCCATCACGTATTTGTCTGACCTTTTTATATGTTATAAGATAAGAATTCAGAAACGAACGCAGGCTTCTATCGATCCGCCGATCTCGGACCGTCACGTGGTGTCTCGGTTGGACTGTTGAGCGCAGCCCCATCAGATTTCCGGGGAGTCGGAAATGCAGGATGAAGACAAGGCAAAAGAGCAACTAATGGGGTTGCGTGAACGGATTGCCGAGTTGGAGAAGGAGAGGGCGATTTGCAAGCGGACCGAGGAATTGCTGCAGGCCCGTCTCGATCGGTTTTGCTGCGCTCTTTCCAATCTTCATGCAGCTGTTTTGCTTGTGACGGAAGATCGTCAGGTTGAGTTTGCCAATAAATCCTTTTGCGAACTCTTCGATCTGGAGTGTTCGCCGGAGGAGTTAAGAGGTCTGTCCCCCTCGGAGATGATTGAAAAAATCCGAGGTGCCTATGCGGACCCGGTCGGTGCGGTCGAACACATTCAGGAAATACTCGACCGGGGGCTGCCCGTGGCATGCGAAGAGGTTGCCCTGCGCGACGGGCGGACCTGTGTGCGCGATTTCATACCCCTTGACACCGCTGGAAAGCGCCACGGCCGTTTGTGGCATCATCTGGACATCACTGAGCGTAAGCGGGCTGAGAATACGTTGCAGCAACGCACGTTCGAACTTGGCGAGCGGGTCAAGGAATTGGATTGTCTTTATGCGCTCTCCAGCCTGATTGAAACGAGCAGCGATTCATTGGATGCGATTATGCAGGGCGTGGTGGAGCTTTTGCCTCCCGCATGGCAGTACCCCCACCTCGCGTGCGCCCGGATCGAAGTCGAAGGGCAGACCTTCAGTACCGCGAACCATAGACAAACCCGATGGCAACTGCGGCGCCCCATCAAAGTGCGCAACGCGCAGGTCGGCTACGTGGAGGTATGTTATCTCCAGTTCCCGCCGGAGTGCGGCGAGGAACCGTTTTTGCCGCAGGAAGGCAAGCTGCTCGATGTTGTCAGCGAACGGTTGGGAAGGGCGATCGAGAGGATACAAATCAGGCAAGCGCTGCGAGAGGGCGAGGAACGCTTCCGCCATCTGATCGTCAATACGGTGGATTTCATCTGGCAGACCGATGAAAAGGCCCGCTTTGTCTACATCAGTCCCCAGATCGAGGAAATTTTGGGATATCGACCCGAGGAACTGCTCGGCAGGACTTGCTTCCAATTGCTCGACCCTGCCACGGTCGAAAGCAATAAGGCCGCCTTCAGGAGTGCCATTCAGACCAATCAGGACAAGGTCTTTGTTGAATCGCGCTGGATTGACAAAAAGGGCGGCATCGTGGTCATCGAAACCAATGCCACCGTGGTCCGCCGGCTTGACGGATCCTTTGGAGGCTTCATTGGAATCGACCGCGACATAACCGAGCGCAAGCGGGCGGAGGAAGAGCGCCTGCAGTTGGAGCAGCGGTTTCATCAGGTGCAAAAAGCGGAAAGCCTGGGCCGCATGGCCGGCGCGATTGCCCATCATTTCAACAACCTGCTGGGCGCCACGATGGGGCGCCTCGAGTTGGCTCTTGCCGATCTGCAAGAGGCTCCGAGACCTCGCGGCCACCTGATGGAAGCCATGAAGGCTTCTCAGCGGGCAGCTGAAATCAGTCGTCTGATGCTGACCTACCTCGGTCACACCGTCCAGAGGAAAGAACCCTGCAACGTTGGCGATGCCGTGCGGGAAGCGCTCCTTCTGCTGGTCCCATCCTTGCCGCGAAGGGTGCATGTGCAGGCGGATCTGCCTCCGGAGGGGATCGTGATCCAGGGGGATAAGGCGCATATCGAGCAGACCTTGACCAATCTGATCGTCAACGCGGGAGAAGCCATCGGGGATGGGGACGGCCGGATCACGGTGACGGTTCGTGTAATGACGGCTGAAAAGCTTCGCCGGTTTCGACTTTTTCCTTCAGGCTGGGAGCCCGCGGAAAGCGGCTATGTTTCCATTTCGGTCTCCGATACGGGCTCAGGGTTCGATCCCGCCACGATGGAGAGGATCTTCGACCCGTTTTTTTCGACCAAATTCCCTGGCCGGGGTCTTGGGTTGCCCGTCGTGCTGGGCGTTGTGCGGGCTCATGAAGGAGCACTTGCGGTAGAGAGCCGGCCCGGCCTGGGTTCCACTTTCCACGTATTCTTCCCGCTGCCGGCACGACAACCGGCGCATCCGGCGCGGAAACCGACGGTTGGCCTCAAGCCGTTCAAGGCGGGTGGGCTGGTGCTTGTGGTGGAAGATGACCCGGTGGTACGCGATATGGCCGAGGCCATGTTGAAGGAATTTGGCTATGAGGTGGTTACGGCAGGTGACGGTTTTGAGGCCCTGGAGATGTTCCGGGAGCGTCGGGATGAAGTTCGCGTGGTACTGCTCGACCAGAGCATGCCGGGAATGAGCGGTTGGGAGACCCTGGCCGCCCTGAGGGCGCTGCGATCCGATCTGCCGGTGATCCTTGCCAGTGGCTATGACGAAGCACAGGTGATGCGGGGAGAACATTCGGAGCAACCCCAGGCCTTCCTGCATAAACCTTTCCGTATGAAGGATCTGGAGGCGGCCCTTGATGCGGCGCGAAAGGCATAGCCGGCCATAGACAAAAAAGTGTTGCGGGCCGTGCGATCATGGCCGGCGCGATACGACGATTCCGCCAGCCCGGCTGAACGAGGTATGTCCCTTTGTGCTATACTCATATATGATGTTCCATTCTCGATGCCCGGCAGCAACTGATTCTCAAGGCTTGCCCCCGGTGTCTGCGGTTCCGCGAAACACCGGCTTCCTCGGAGATGAGGCGGAGAATCTTATCCCTAAGGACTCTGGCGGAAGATCATGGCGGATAACTCCCTCAATATTCTGGTAGTGGACGACGAGATTAACATCCGAAGAACGTTGACCATGTGCCTGGAAACAGGTGGGCACAGTGTGGTAGCGGTGAGCAATTTCGAAGATGCGGTTACGGAAGCATCGAGGAAATCCTTTCAACTGGCTTTTGTAGACCTGCGATTGGGCACAGCCGACGGATTGGACCTGATCCCGGCCCTTCTGGCCACCACTCCATGGCTCAAAGTCGTTGTCATTACGGCATATGCTTCGATCCAATCAGCCGTTGAAGCCATGAGGCGCGGCGCCACGGATTATCTCCCGAAGCCGTTTACACCTGCCCAGGTGGAGCTTGCAACCCGCAAGGTCATGGAAGTGCGCACACTTGAGCAGAGGGTTGCCGCTCTCCAGGAAGACATGGGAAGATTCCATCCCGAGGCAGACTTCTCAAGTACGAGTCATGCCATGCAGCGGGCGGTGACCTTGGCGCGCCAGGTGGCGCCCACAAACGCCACAATACTCCTTCGTGGAGAGAGTGGGACCGGCAAAACTCTATTTGCCCGCGCCATTCATTCCTGGAGCGGGCGGACCAAAAGGCCGATCGCTATTGTCTCCTGTCCGTCGCTTTCCGCCGAACTTCTTGAAAGCGAACTATTCGGCCATGTCAAAGGCGCCTTCACGGGCGCGGTCCGGGACAATCCCGGCCGTATCGCCGCATGCGAGGGGGGGACCCTTTTCCTGGATGAAATCGGCGACCTTCCGTTATCGCTGCAGCCAAAGCTTCTGCGGTTCCTGCAGGATAAGGAATACGAGCGCATAGGCGATCAGACGACTCGAAGGGCTGATGTCAGGGTGATAACAGCCACCAATTCCGATCTGGAAAAAGCGGTAAAGGAGGGCCGGTTCCGCGAAGACTTATTCTATCGTTTGAATGTTTTCCAGGTCGTGCTTCCTCCGCTAAGAGAGCGTATCGAGGATGTCGTGCTCCTGGCTGAGCGGTTTCTTGCTTTCTTCGGACGCCAGCGGCACAGGGCGTTCCTTGGGTTTACCGAGGATGCGCTGGAAGCGCTGAATCGTTATACATGGCCGGGAAACGTCCGGGAGTTGCACAATGTCGTTGAAAGGGCCGCCATCCTCTGCAACAGCGAGCGGGTCGGCATCGAGTATTTGCCCGAAAACCTCTCGATCCCTGCAGCCGAACTCAATATAGGCGATCCGGTAAGCCTTGAGGCGGTGGAGGAGTTGCACATTCGCCGCGTGCTTGCGCTTTCCAAATCGCTGCAGGAAGCAGCCGATACGCTTGGCATCGACCAGGCAACTCTTTGGAGGCGCCGCAAGAAATACGGGATCTGACATCTCCCCGCGTTCGCCCGCTTGGCACCTCGATGAAGAATATTGCAGAATGCAATAATGTGGCCCGCGTCGCATTGCATTCTGCAATCCGGCCCGTCCGCTGGACGTAAGGCTAGATTCCGCCTCAGGAAAGCATTCAGCTTCAACACCCTTTCAGACCTCGCTCCTCGGAAACCTGCGGTCCGAAATATATTGCAGAATGCAAAGCTCCCACGCCTCAATACTTGCGCGAGTCCATCCATTTGGCATGTCATAGGCTGCAAAATCCAAGTAAATCGGCATACTATCGTCAATATCCCACGTGGCACGGCGATTGCCATAGTCCAGTGAACAAGGAAGGAGAGAACAATGCTGGGTATTCGAGAGAAGCTGACTTTCGGGTTCGGTGGACTGCTTCTGATCATGGTCGTCATCGGGATAAACAGCATCTCGCTTCTCACCACGCTGGGGTATTCCGTAGACGTGATCCTTACGGAAAATTACCGGAGCGTCATTGCATGCGAGCGGATAAAGGAAGCCCTTGAGCGTATGGATAGCGCTGCGCTGTTTACCCTTTTGGGTGAAACCGACCAGGGGCGGGAGCTGATCGCCAGGAATGAGCCCGTTTTCGAGGCGGCGCTGCAGACCGAACTCAGTAACATCACCCTTCCCGGCGAGCTTCAGAAGGCTGAGCATCTCAGGGCCCTTTTCACGCAATACAGAGTTGCCCTCCAGAAGGTTGTGGACGCGACACTGTCTCCCGATACCCGGCGCGAGGCCTATTTTGTCACAACTCTTCCATTATTTTACAAAATGGGAGCTACCGCCGAAGAGATTCTGCACATGAACCAGCAGAACATGCTCGATGCAAACGCGCGCGCCAGGAACACGGCAAGCGCGGCAAAACGGCGAATGTACATCCTCCTTCTGAGCGGCGGTTTCCTGGCCGTGCTTTTTTTCCTTTTTACCGGGAGATGGATTCTTCGTCCGATCAACCGGTTGATCCGATCGGTCGACGAAATAGGGCGCGGGAATCTGGACCTCGTCGTTCCTGCCGAATCGAAAGACGAAATCGGCCGTTTGTCCGCGGCGTTCAACGAGATGGCCTCAAGCCTTCGTCAATTCCGCAGGAGCTCTCAGACCAAGATGGCCCTGATCCAGCGCTCGACCCGGCAGGTATTCAAGAGCCTGCCCGATGCGGTTGTCATAGTGGATCTGAACGGCCAGGTGGAAGTATCGACTCAGACCGCTTTCGAGTGTTTTGGTCTCAAGCCTGGCGTCAGCATCCGGAATTTACCCGATCGAATAGTCCGGCTGTTCGATGAGGCGCTGATCAGCAAGCGTCCTGTCGAGCCGTTGGGAAGGCACGCAATCATCCAGCAGTTCATCAAGGGAGAAGAGCATTTCTTTCGGCCGGGGGTCTTCCCGATCCTTGATGGAGAGAAAGATCCGACAGGGGTCACCCTCGTGCTGAAGGACGTGACGCAACAACTGCACCATGATGAGCTCAAAGGAGGGGTCATCTCGACGGTCTCCCATCAACTGAAAACCCCCCTTACGTCTCTTCGGATGGCGGTTTACCTGCTCCTTGAGGAGAAGGTGGGGCCTCTTACACCCAAGCAGACCGAACTCCTGATAGCCGCCAGAGACGAAAGCGACCGGCTGCACTCCATCCTGAATAATCTGCTCGATATCAGCCGCATCGAATCGGGGAAAATGCAGATGGACTTTCTGCCTGTGTCCCCTCGCGCAATCGTAATGGAGCAGCTGGATGCATTCCAGAGCGCGGCAAAAGATCGCGGCGTCACCCTCAGGATGGATGTGCCGAACGAGCTCCCCGAGGTTCTTGCAGACCCGTTGCGCATCGGGCACGTGCTCTCAAATCTGCTTTCCAATGCCCTTAAGTACACCGCGCCCGGAGGAGAGGTCTGCGTCTCCGCGAAATCCGACGGCGAGGAGGTTGCCTTTGCGGTCTCCGACACCGGGAAAGGCATCGGCCCCGAGTACCTGGACCGGATATTCGAGCAGTTCTTCCGGATCCCCGGACAGCCTTTCGAGGCCGGTGAAGGCCTGGGGCTCGCCATCGCAAAAGACATAATAGAGGTCCACGGCGGAAGTATCGGCGCGGAGAGTGAAGAAGGAAAAGGGAGCACGTTCACTTTTACGCTCGGAAAGGCCGGGGATGCGAACAGGAAGGCCGGATCGAAATGATGGACTTTGCATATATCGCCGCAACGCTCGTTTTCTTTGCCCTTTGCGTTCTTATTATAAGGGCTTTTGAGAGGCTGTAGATATGACGGAAACAATAGTGGGTCTAATCGGAATTGCCCTGATCGTTTACCTTCTCGCAACGGTTATCAGGCCCGAGAAGTTCTAGAAAAATGGTCCACAGGGAGGCTGCGAGTTTTCATGGATATCTTCGGATGGATTCAACTGGCGCTGTTTGTAGCCGTGCTTTTCGGGCTCACAAAGCCTGTGGGAATATACCTGGCGCGCGTGCTGGACGCTAAAGGCGCTACCTTTCTCGACCCGGCAATACGGCCTGTCGAACGCCTTATTTACCGCATTTCGGGAATCGACCCCGACAGGGAGCAAAGCTGGCGGCAGTATGCGGTTTCGATCATAGCTTTCAGCCTGGTCGGACTGCTTTTCACCTACGCGGTGCTTCGGCTTCAGAACCTCCTGCCGCTGAACCCGCAGGGATTCGGCCCGGTGAGGCCGGATCTCGCCTTCAACACGGCTGCAAGCTTTACTACCAATACCAACTGGCAAAGCTACGGCGGAGAATCTACTCTTTCCTATTTTTCCCAGATGGTAGGCCTTGTTTTCCACAATTTCGTTTCCGCGGCCATGGGAATCGCGGTGGCCGTGGCCCTCATTCGCGGGATTGCGGGCCATTCTGCGAAAAGCATCGGGAATTTCTGGGTGGACCTCGTGCGGATCAACCTGTTCCTCCTGTTGCCCATCTGTGTTTTCTACTCTGTTTTCCTGGTCTCACAGGGCGTTGTCCAGAACTTTCAGCCCTATGTCACGGCTGAGGTCGTGGAACGTTTGGAAGGGACGGCAGACTCCTCACAGACGATTGCGCAGGGGCCTGTGGCTTCACAGGCTGCAATCAAGATGCTCGGAACAAACGGCGGTGGGTACATGAATGCAAACGCCGCACATCCTTACGAAAACCCGACGCCCCTTTCCAATTTCATCCAGATGCTCTCGATATTTCTCCTCCCGAGCGGCCTCACCTATACCCTTGGGCGGATGGTAAAGAACCAGCGGCACGGATGGGCGGTCTGGCTCGTCATGACCCTGCTCGTCCTGGCCGGAACTTTTGCCGCATGGTCGTCGGAGGCCGCAGGCAACCCCAGGATGCAGACGCTGGGAGTGAGCGCGGCGGATGGGAATATGGAGGGGAAGGAAGTACGTTTCGGTATCTTTGGCTCTGCTCTTTTTGCGACGATTACGACAGATGCCTCGTGCGGCGCGGTAAACGCGATGCACGACTCTTTTACCCCTCTGGGCGGCCTTGTACCGCTCCTGAACATGCAACTCGGAGAGGTGATCTTCGGCGGGGCAGGGGCGGGCCTCTACGGGATGCTGGTTTTTGTGGTCCTGACCGTTTTTCTGGCCGGACTCATGATCGGGCGCACTCCGGAGTATCTCGGCAAAAAGATTGAGGCTTACGACGTGAAAGCAAGCGCAATCGCCGTGCTGATTCCGATCCTGTTCACCCTCGGGTTTGCGGCTCTGGCGGCGGTGAGCGCCTGGGGAGTCGCCGGGCTGAACAATGCCGGGCCGCATGGGTTGAGCGAAATGCTCTATGCCTACTCTTCGGCCGCGGGAAATAACGGAAGTGCTTTTGCCGGCCTCAATGCAAACACTCCCTGGTACAACACAACGCTCGGCATTGCGATGCTGGCGGGCAGATTCCTCATCATCGTGCCTGTCCTGGCCCTTGCGGGAGATTTGGCCCGCAAGAAGCGTGTCGAAACAAGCGGGGGGAGCTTCCCGGTCGGGGGTGGGACCTTTGTCGTTCTCCTGACGGGAACGATCCTCATTGTAGGGGCACTCACGTTTCTGCCGGCACTCTCTCTCGGGCCTGTTGTCGAGCACTTCACCCTGTATGGGTCCGTGAGACTGTTCTGATCGATTTCGGGATGAGGGCTTGTCCCCCAACCCAACCCGTGGAGAATACACGCCATGGTTGCAAAAAAGCACTCTCTTTTCGATCCTGGGATGATCGCGCAGGCCGTGATCGAGGCCCTGAAAAAACTCGATCCTCGCTCGATGGTGAAGAACCCTGTCATGTTCGTCACCGAAGTGGGGGCGGTGGTCACCACTTTCGGCTTGGTCTTCAGGCAGGGCGCGGAACCCGTCCTGTTCAGCCTTCAAGTAACGCTCTGGCTCTGGTTTACCGTGCTTTTCGCCAACTTTGCGGAGGCGCTGGCGGAGGGGCGCGGCAAGGCCCAGGCAAATGAACTCCGGAAAACCCGAACGAAAACCCTTGCAAACCGCCTCCTCGCCGACGGTTCGTTTGAAAAGACATCTGCGGACGAACTGCGTAAAGGGCATCTGGTCCTTGTTTCGGCAGGCGAGATCATCCCGGCGGATGGTGAAATTGTGTATGGGGTGGCCACGGTGGATGAATCTGCCATAACGGGAGAATCGGCTCCCGTTATTCGTGAAGCGGGCGGGGACAGAAGCGCGGTGACGGGCGGGACGAGAGTCTTGTCGGATTCGATCAGGGTCCGCGTCACAGCCAATCCGGGCGAGAGCTTTCTCGATCACATGATCAGGCTGATAGAGGGAGCAAAACGTCAGAAGACCCCCAACGAGATTGCGCTGACGATTCTTCTATCCGCGCTGACGATCATCTTTCTCGTCGCCATAATGACGTTCAAATTCTTCGGCATCTACTCGCACGTGACGTTTTCGGTCACGGTTCTCGTGGCGCTGCTGGTCTGCCTCATTCCCACAACGATCGGAGGATTGCTCAGCGCAATCGGGATTGCGGGAATCGACCGGCTGGTTCAGAAAAACGTGCTCGCCATGAGCGGCCGTGCCGTGGAAGCGGCCGGAGACGTGGATGTGCTCCTTCTCGACAAAACCGGCACCATCACTCTCGGAGATCGGCAGGCAACGGAATTCCTGCCCGCAGCGGGAGTGTGCGTCGAGGATCTCGCCGATGCCGCGCAATTGGCCTCCCTCGCCGACGAAACGCCGGAGGGCAGGAGCATCGTCGTGCTGGCAAAGCAGTACGGACTGCGCGGCAGATCCATAATGGACATGCCAAACGCCAGATTCCTCCCTTTTACTGCGCAGACCCGCATGAGCGGAGTCGATGTCGGCGAGACCCAGATCCGCAAGGGGGCACCCGATGCGGTGAGGGATTTCATCGCGAGCCCGTTTCCGCAGGAAGTCGAAGCATCGGCGAGGCGGGTTTCACAAAACGGCGGGACCCCCCTGATCGTTGCCAGCGGCAGGCGGGTCCTTGGCGTGATTCACCTCAAGGACATCGTCAAAGGGGGGCTGAAGGACCGCTTCGAACGCTTTCGCGCGATGGGTATAAAGACTGTCATGATAACCGGCGATAACAGGCTGACGGCAGCAGCCATTGCAAAAGAAGCCGGTGTTGACGATTTCCTTGCCGAGGCGCGCCCGGAGGACAAGCTCTCGCTTATAAGAAACGAGCAGGCTGCCGGGCACCTCGTCGCCATGACGGGCGACGGAACCAACGATGCTCCGGCCCTTGCGCAAGCCGATGTGGGCGTTGCCATGAACACCGGTACGCAGGCGGCCAAGGAAGCCGGAAACATGGTGGATCTCGATTCAAACCCCACCAAGCTCATCGAAGTGGTCGAGATCGGCAAGCAGATGCTCATGACCCGTGGGGCCCTTACGACGTTCAGCATCGCCAATGATGTCGCCAAGTACTTCGCCATCATCCCCGCAATGCTCGTAAGCGCGTTTCCCGTTATCGGGCCCTTGAACCTGATGCGGCTGGGGTCACCGGCCAGTGCGATCCTCAGTGCGGTTATATTCAATGCGCTGATCATCATTGCCCTCATTCCGCTTGCCCTTCGCGGCGTGCGCTTCCGTCCCCTGGGGGCGGCGGTGCTTCTTCGCCGGAATCTTTTGATATACGGGGCTGGCGGTCTGGCTGTGCCTTTTGTCGGGATAAAGCTCATAGACCTCCTGGTCAATGGACTGGGTCTCGTTTAGGAGGAATGACTGTGAAAAAGGGCAAGGACAAAGACCAATCGATGATCATGGACCTGATTGCGGAGCTTCGCACCTCTTTGGTTGCCACGCTGCTGCTGGCGGTTTTGCTCTGCGGCGTCTACCCCGTGGTGGTGTGGGGTGTGGCGCGGGGTATTTTTTTGCATAAGGCAAACGGCTCTCTGCTCTACCACGACGGCAGGATTGTGGGGTCGTCGCTGATCGGCCAAGAATTCAAAGGTCCGGGCTACTTTCACCCCCGTCCATCGGCAGCCGGCGAGGGCTATGATGCCGCCGCCTCAGGTGGGAGCAACCTCGGCCCGACTTCGCAAAAGCTGATCGATGCCGTTGCGGAGCGCATCAGTGGCTATCGCACCGAAAACGGCCTGGCGGAAAATGTTCCGGTCCCGGCCGACGCCGTCACGGCCTCGGGAAGCGGTCTCGATCCGCACATAAGCATTGCGAATGCCGCCCTTCAGGCCCGGCGCGTCGCTTCGGTCCGTGGTTTGAGCGAAGCCGCGGTTCATAAGAAAATCGAAGCGCGCACCGAAGGCCGTGACATGGGGATTTTCGGAGAGCCGCGAGTAAACGTACTGCTGCTCAACCTCGATCTGGACGGAAAGCTTTGAGGCCGATCATGTCCGAGAACCGGGCCGACAGCTTCCTTAGAATGATTCGCCGCTCTCAGCGCGGAAGGCTAAAGATTTATCTCGGCTACGTCGCGGGGGTGGGGAAGACCTGGCAGATGCTCGAAGAGGCGCACAGGATCAGGCAGGAAGGCATCGATGTGGTGGTCGGGTTCGTGGAAACGCATGGCCGCGCCGAAACGGCCGCGCTTATCGACGGCCTGGAGGTAATCCCGCGAAGGCGGCTCGAATATCGCGGGATAATGATCGAGGAGATGGACCTGGATGCCGTTCTGGCAAGAAAGCCCCATGTGGTGCTCGTTGACGAACTGGCTCACACGAATGTCCCCGGAAGCAGGCATGCTAAGCGCTACGAAGATGTTCAGGACCTCCTCTCCGCCGGAATCCACGTCATCAGCACGCTCAACGTCCAACACCTGGAGAGCCTCTACGACATGGTCGAGAAAATCGCCGGGATCAAAGTTCGGGAGCGCATTCCCGATACCGTTGTGGCCGATGCCGATGAGATCGTGAACGTGGATCTCACAACCGAAGATCTGACCAAGCGTCTTCAGGAAGGAAAGGTCTACCCAAGCGACCGGGTTGGAGTCGCCTTGGCCAATTTCTTCAAGAAAACGAACCTGGCACAGTTGCGCGAACTCACGCTGCGGGAAGTGGCCTCGCAGATAGACCTGAGAAGCCGCGACGTTTCGGAGACCGAGATCACGGCCACTCCCGATCAGGTCATGGTTTGCCTGAGCTCCCGCGGCCCGAACAGCGAGATGCTTCTTCGCTACGCCTCGCGCCTTGCGGGAAGGCTCAATCGCAACTGGTACGCCGTATACGTGCAGACTCCCTCGGAGGAGCCCACGGTAATAGACTCCCAGACCCAGCGCATTCTTTCCGGCACCCTGACCCTGGCAAAGCAGCTCGGCGCCGTGGTCTTCACCTACAAAGGAGAGGATGTCGCGGAGACGATCCTGCGCTTTGCAAAGGAATACCGGGTGGGGCATCTCGTGATCGGAAGCCCGGGCCCTCTGACTTTCTGGAAAAAGCTCCTCCAAAAAAAGAACGTTGTCGAGCGGTTGATCCAAAATGCGGGAGGTGTCACGGTCGTTGTTCTCGATACTCGTAAGTCCTGCAAGTTTCCGGCGGAGAAGTCGGAACAGTTTGCCATGGGATCCGATCTTGCTGCCGCGCCTTCGGATCGGTTGCTCTTGAGTAGCGTCCTTTCCCCGGAACGAATCGTTATATGGAACGAGTCCATCGATAAAGAAGATGCCCTTCGCGCTCTCGTGGAAACAGCCGCGAGGGATTGCGGCATGAACGATGCCGCCTCCGTCCTGGAGCAGGTGCTCGACAGCGAGGACCAGGGATCGACTTTCCTGAACGAAGGGGCGGCATTTCCTCATGTCCGGATCAAGGGGCTCACTGTCCCTTGTATGGCTCTCGGCCTCGCCCACAGGGGACTGGCGGACGTAATCTCGGACAACCCGATCGAGTGCGTTTTTCTTATCCTCTCGCCTGCCGAAAAGCCTGAAGTGCAGCTGCAGATTCTTTCGGTTGCGAGCCGTGCGGCCCAGAGCCGTTACCTCTCGTCCAACCTCGGCGAAGCCGCGACTTCCGAAGAGGCGTTTGAGCACATCCTCGACTGGGAAGCCACAGAGGAACCCCTCTCAGCGCGTAAACAGAGCCGCTGAAGTCGATCTTCTGCGGACTAGGGAGATTTGCTCAGAATGAAAAAGCCGAATCAGAATAGAGACAGAGCCTATCTTCTCTCCGGGCTCATCATGGTGCTTGCTCTCGGGCTTGCTGCGTGGGCCATAATGTCGAAACACGAGAATGGAAGCTGGCTCCAAACCGCCTTCGAGCACAAGATGAAGAAGGCCGGATTGCTCAACACAATCAGAAGCAACATTCTCATGTCCGTCGAAGAGGAAAAAAGCTCGGTCATGGCCGATACGGACGAAGCGTCTACGGCTTTTGCCGAACAATCGGCACGGTCCTCGGCCACGGTAGAGCAAGCCCGGCGTGATCTTTTGCCGCTCATCGAAGAGACTAAAGCCAGCGCGGAGCTGGAGTCGTTTCAAAACTTCAGCGCTTGCTGGGAACGACTCCAACAGCTGGACCGGGAGATTCTTTCCCTCGCGGTTCAAAACACCAATCTGAAAGCGCTGAGGCTTTCATTCGCTCCGGCCGGTGCGGCTCTGGAGAAAATGGAATCGGCCCTGAACCGGTTGATGGAGGCCGATGCCTCATCGCCGAATTCCCTGGAGATAACAAGGAAGTCATCGATGGCTCTGATAAATGCCCTGAAAATACGCACGCTCCAGGCCCCGCATATCGCCGAGACCTCCGACCTCGAAATGGACAGGATCGAAGCAGTGATGAAGCGCTATGACGGGCTGGTCAATGGGGCGTTTGACGCTCTCCACGGTTTGGTGGGCGATTCGGACAGACCCTTTCTCGATGCGGCGGCGGCATCCTATGAGGACTTCCGGAAAATTAACGCTCAGGTGATCGCACTATCGCGCCAGAACAGCAATGTCCGGTCCTTTGCGATATCCCTGGGCCAAAAGAGAAAACTGACAGCTCAGTGCCTTGATTCATTGACGGTTCTTGAGAAGGTCGTTCAGGAAAGCATGGAGTTCAAGGCGACCAGATAATCCGGTGCAGGGTACCAGGAACCTGCAGGTTCGTTCTTTACAAATTTCGGCAGATATTTCCTAAAGATCAGACGAGAGGGAAAGGTTTTGCATGTCATCTTTATCTTCAGCACCTACGGAAGGACATTCCGTCAGCGAAGAGTCAAATCCCGCGGGCTCGCGTGGTGAGGCCGGTGTTTCGGACAGCACTGAGGCTCGCTCCAGGATTCCGAAAACCCTGGCTCTCACCTTGGGGGCGCTTGGCGTGGTTTACGGCGACGTGGGCACAAGCCCCCTGTACGCCGTCAAGGAGTGCTTCCACGGAATGCACGCGATCGCGGTAAGCCATCAGAACGTCATGGGGGTGCTTTCCCTTGTGTTCTGGTCTCTCACGATGGTTGTGACCGTCAAGTACGTGGGATTTATACTACGCGCCGATAATAAAGGCGAGGGAGGCATCTATGCTCTTCTCGCACTCATCCCGATGGACAGGAAAACACTTGCGCACGGCTTCAATACGGGGATCGTCCTGGCCGGAATCTTCGGAGCGGCACTTCTTTACGGGGATGGAGTGATCACCCCGGCCATATCCGTGCTTTCCGCGATAGAAGGGTTGGAGGTCGCCACCAAAGCGGCTGCATCCGCGGTCATCCCTTTGACCTGCATCGTCCTTTTCCTGCTGTTTACCGCGCAGCGGTTCGGCACCGCGGGGATTGGCAGATTCTTCGGGCCGATCCTGCTGGCCTGGTTTGTCGTGATCGGCGCACTGGGCGCAAACGAGCTTATCCGCAGCCCTCAGATCCTCATGGCCGTTAACCCGGCATATGCAGTCGATTTCTTTGCTCTCAATAAAATGCATGGCATGATCGTGCTGGGTTCCGTGGTCCTTTGCATCACGGGAGGCGAAGCACTTTACGCCGATCTGGGACATTTCGGCAGCAAAGCCATCAGGATCTCCTGGCTTGCGATAGCCTTCCCGGCCCTCCTCTTGAATTATTTCGGGCAGGGGGCGCTCATCCTCGAAAATCCCGAACTGGCTTCCAACCCGTTCTATGGCCTGGTGCCCCGCGCCATCCTCTACCCGATGGTCGCGCTTGCCACGATGGCCGCAGTGATAGCTTCTCAGGCAATGATCTCGGGGGTTTTCTCGCTCACTCAGCAGGCTGTTCAGCTGGGATTTCTTCCCCGTGTGCAAATCGTTCATACTTCGGGGGAAACGCGGGGGCAGATTTATGTCCCTCAGGTGAACTGGACGCTTATGCTGGCGTGCATAGGCCTCGTGTTGGTCTTCGGGAACTCGAGCAGACTGGCCGCGGCCTACGGTATTGCCGTAACGGCAACCATGGGGATCACTTCCATTCTCTATTTCTTTCTTCTAATCAGGGGGTGGAAATGGCCGCTTTGGAAGGCAGTGCCCCTTGTAGCTCTCTTTCTCGCGTTCGACCTGGCATTTTTTGGAGCGAACCTTCTGAAGGTCCTGGATGGTGGCTGGTTTACAATTGCAATAGCGATCTGCATTACCATAGTCATGATCACCTGGCGGGATGGCCGGGCGGCACTTGCGCGGAGGATGCTCCAGACCCGGATGATGATCGAGCCGTTCGTAAAGGACGTAGCCGAACGTCTTCCCCATCGCGTTCCCGGAACGGCGGTCTTCCTGACGGTATCGGCAGAGGTCACCCCGCTGGCCCTCCTCCACTTCTACAAGCATGCTCATGTGCTCCATGAACAGGTGATTCTGCTTTCCATCAAATCGGTGGATGAGCCGGTTGTTCCTGCCGCGGAGAGGCTGCGTATCGATGAGTTCGGGTGCGGCTTCTATCGTCTCATAGCTTCCTATGGATTTATGGAGAGGCCGAATGTCCCGGTAGTCCTGCAACTTGCCTCGGAGAAAGGTCTGAGGACGCAACCGGCCTCGACAACCTATTTTCTCGGCAGGGAGACCCTGCTTACCAGCGGGCCGTCCGAAATGATGCACTGGAGAAAAAATCTCTTTGCCGCCATGTCTCGAAATGCTCAAAGCGCGATGGGCTATTTCAATATTCCCGTCGACCGTGTGGTGGAACTCGGCATCCAGGTTGCCCTATGAGACTGCCTTAGGCAAAATGGTATGAAACCGCCAAATTGCGTTCAAGTTGATACCTGATTCCCCCCGCACCCCGCAAGTATCGGCCGCCAGCGCCAAATGAGCCGCGTAGCGGCGTGGGGGTGTGGGGGGCGCAGCTCCCCGCGCTTTTCAAAAGAATCTAATAGAGAACTTTCGATTCGTACACCTCGTTCGTGTTTCGATCGATCACATGCACGCCGCAGGCAATGCAGGGGTCGAACGAGTGTATCGTGCGAAGGATTTCCACAGGCCGCTTGGGATCGGCGACCGGGGTGCCGATGAGGGCCTGCTCGAGCGGTCCCATCTTGTCGGCCGCGTCCCTCGGGCCAATATTCCATGTCGAGGGAACTACCATCTGGTAGTTCGCGATTTTCTGGTCTTTTATACTGATCCAGTGCCCCAGTGCCCCGCGCGGAACGTCATTGAGACCGGCCCCCATGCCCTCGGCCGGCATCTGCCAGTCGGCGCAGATGTTGAGATCGCCTTTCTTGATGTTCCCGACGAGCTGATTCATCCAGCCTTCCATCGCGTCGCCGATGACCTTGGTTTCGATTGCGCGCGCGGCAACTCTACCCAGCGTCGAGAAAAGCGCATCGGCGGGAATGGCCAGTTTTTTCAGGACGGCGTCGACCAGCTTTTTCGTCTCCGGCTGGCCCTTGCCGTAGGCGATCAGGACCCGCGCAAGCGGCCCGACCTCCATCGGCTCGTTTTTGTAGCGTGGAGCCTTCATCCAGCTGTAGCGGGATTCCGGATCGTACTTGTCATACTTGGGTTTGGTCTCTCCCGTTGCGGGATTGAAGCCCTTCGGGTCGCCTTCATACCAGCTGTGCTTGATCTGCTCGGTGATCTGCGCTACATCGACCGCCTCAATCGCGGTGATTTTGCGGTTGAAGATGGCGCCGCGCGGCATAAGAAAACTGTCGGGTTCCTTGGCCGTTTGCGGGAAGTCTCCATAGGCCAGGAAGTTCCTGTTGCCTCCGATCTTGCCCCAGGGCTTGTAGAAGCCGGCAACCGCCACAACGTCCGGCAGATAGACGTTGTTCACGAAATCCATCGTTTCCTTCCATATGTATTTGAACTCGGCTATCCGGGCGGGATTGAGGTCTGTGGCGCAAGTGACGCCGCCGACCACGAGGCTCTGGACGTGCGGGTTCTTTCCGCCGAAAATGGCCATCATCCTGGCCGTTCTGGCCTGCTGCCGCAATGCTTCAAGGTAGTGCGAAACGGCCATGAGATTAGCTTCCGGAGACAGTTTGTATGCCGGATGTCCCCAGTAGCCGTTGGCGAAAGGTCCGAGCTGACCACTGTCTACAAACTTCTTGATCCGCGCCTGCACGGCCTTGAAATCATTTACACCGGCCTTGGGGCTGTTCGGAGAGACCGCCGTCGCAAGGTCGGCGGTCTTTTTGGGATCGGCCTTGAGTGCGCTCACGATGTCCACCCAGTCGAGCGCGTGAAGGTGATAGAAATGGACTATGTGGTCGTGCAGGTATTGAGAACCATGGAGCAGGTTGCGGATGATTCGCGCGTTATCCGGGACATTTGCACCCACCGCCATGTCCACCGAGCGGATGGAGGCAAGGCCATGAATATAGGTGCATACGCCGCAGGCGCGCTGGGTAAACAGGTATGCGTCTCTGGGGTCCCTGCCCTGAAGCATGATCTCGATACCCCGGAAAAGAGTCGAGCTGCTCCAGGCATTGACGACCTTTCCGTTCGTCACTTCCACTTCTATTTTCAAATGACCTTCGATCCTGGTGATCGGGTCTATTACCACTCTTGCCATGATGTTTTCTCCTTATTGATGAGAATGCCGAAGCATTTGTTTTTCAGTGGTCAGGCAATGTCCCGTCGGATCAGGAGGATTTATAGAATGGCGTGAACTTGTCCCAGAAACCGGGTTCGCTGCAGCCGATACAGGGATGCCCGGCCTGGATGGGCCAGCTCGTACCGTCATTGAACTTGACTTCCGGGCAGTTGTTATAGGTTTCCGGCCCCTTGCAGCCGACCTGATAGAGGCAGAAACCTTTCCTGGCTTCCTCGGAATTGAAGTCGGTCACAAACTCGCCATTTTCGAAATGCGCCCGCCTCGGGCACTGGTCGTGTATTGTCTTGCCGTAGGCGAAAAGAGGCCGTCCCTTGTCATCAAGGGCGGGCAGCTTCCCGAACATCAGGTAGTTGACAATTGTGCCAACCAGGTTGATCGGGTTGGGAGGACACCCCGGGATATTCAACGTCTTCAGGCCGGTGACTTCGCTGACGCTTTTGGCCTCGGTGGGGTTCGGGGCTGCGGCGGGAAGTCCGCCGTAGGAAGCGCAGGTGCCTATGCAGATCGTTGCCAGCGCTTTGGGGACCACCTCTTTTATGATCTGCAGCATGGTCTTGCCACCGACTGTCCCGTAGGCGCCGTTCTGGGCAGTGGGGATCGAGCCGTCGACGATCAGAATGAATTTCCCGGCGTTTTTGGTCATACAGTCATGCAGCGATTTTTCCGCTGCCGCTCCGGAAGGGGCCATGATGGTTTCATGGTAATCCATGGAGATGATGTCGAGCAAAAGTTCGTCGATCCAGGGGTAGCTGATGCGCAAAGCGGATTCCGCGCAGCCTGTGCATTCAGCCATCGCCAGCCAGACAACGGGCGGGCGGGGAGCATTGGCGAGCGCATGGGCTACTTTCGTGACAAACGAGGACGACAACCCCATGGTTGCGGTAAGAGCGGTGCAGAACTTCATGAAATCTCTTCGTGAGATTCCCTGCCTCTCCAGTCTTTCTTCCAAACCTTTTCCGTGAGTCATGGGTTCCTCCTAATTGTCAGCGTAGGTGAGCGTTGCGCGGAGATGATATGCTCTTATTTTCACAAGCATGCAGCTGGAGTTGCCGTGGAAGTGAACCACGCTCCCGGTCACTTCGTGAACTCTTCCGTAATGCGCGCGCATTACGGGAAACGCTTCATTTCGGGCTTATAGTATGGAATGATCGTTATGTCAAGTATAGCATAACGATCATGGAAGAGTATCGCCGCCTCCTGCAAGGGCGTGTCGCAGACCGCAAATAGCCTTTGTAAAAAACCTTTTTCCCAGGCTTTGACGCAGAGCTGGACGCGGACTTTCTTACTGAGACGGCGTCGCAAAGAACTTGACACGAATCCGATTACAGGAAATACTTGCCGCCACTTGGAAGCTCGGAGTCGCCATGAAGGTGACGGGAGTTTCCAGTCTGATTTCGAGCGATACGCCGATCTACCGATAAACTGCTTTAACTGAGTACAGTCGGATCAACAAGGCCGTGAAAGCCTTCATACCCGCAAGAACGCGGGAGGAAGACTTTTGCGGCTTTTTTTGTTCATGCGATCAGGTGGGGTGGTTTTCGGTCATGCGGGTCTGGCAGAGTGCCATAGTATCGCTTCTCGGTCATGTGGGATTTTTCTTGATCGTCCTCAACGCTCCGCTTGCGATTTATAAGCCTCCCCGCTGCATAGAAATGCGTTTGATTTCCGCTGAGGATTTTTATCCGCCCGCAAACGCGGGCGAAAGCGGAGACGGCTCGGCGGCGGCCTATGTCGATAAGCGGAGCGAGGATATCGCTCGACCGGCTGCATTGCAGCCGGCATTGGACAATCCTGTTCCACTCGTAAAGGAAACGAGCAAGGTTCAACCGCCGCATCAGGTCGGGGACGTTAACGCGAAAAAGCGACCGTGCCCACCGCCCAAAGCTCGAACTTCCAACAAGAAAGCCGGCGCAAGGCCCGTTGCGGCTCCTTCGCGAGCCCCAAACCCCGTGAGCCTGACCTCGCCGGAGTCTTCCCCGTATGCGGAGACCGGTTCGGCGGCGGCGTCTGCTGCGGCCGAGGGCTTGCCGCAAGGGGCTGCGTCCCTTGGGGATGGAGTTGGATGTGCCGCGGGTCCGTGGGGCTTGAAATCCGGTGCGCCGGGCAAGGGGGAAGGCGGTGTGGTCGAAGCCCGGTTCGGCGCTGAGAATGGACCGCGCTTTCAGAAACAGGTGAAGCCGGAATACCCCAGTATTGCCCGGCAACTGGGCAAGGAGGGAACCGTGCTTTTGCGGGTAACCATAGACGAGCGGGGCCGCGCGGTAGAGGTGGAGGTCATGAGCAAGGAGGGGCTGGGACTCGAGGAAGAAGCGCTTCGGGCCGTCAGGGCATCGACTTTTATCCCCGCCAGGTCCAATGGGCGGCCGGTGAAGTCGCGAGCGATTCTGCCGGTGCGGTTCGTCCTTAAGAGATCCGGGTAAGAGCCCTGATAAAAGGAGGTGTACACGAGGGGATCTCAGGAAAATGAGGGGGAAAGTGAGCAGGAGCAGGTCTTCGCCTGGCCAAAGGAAAAGGACCTGCTCCCGGGGAATGGAAAGCGACCAGTCCCGCATCTTTTCTACCACAGGGAAAGGTGCGAGGCAACAAGGGGCGAGAGTATGAACTTCATTCGGATTTTTCCATGCGGGAATTTGCGCCGCGAACGCGAAAGTCGAGATTGTTGGCCGATAAAGTTCTCCAAATTCCGCTGGATGGCGGCGATGGCGGTATTGCTGCTTGCGATCGCCCTGCCTTCAGCGGGCTTTTCCGACGAGGCGCAGGAAAAGTTGCCGGCCGACGAGAGCGGATCGGCATCGAGGAAAGCACCTAAGCAGGAAGACCAGGCGCAAGCCGTGAAAGATCATCGCTTCGATGAAGTCGTGGTTACGGCGACACGAACGGAAAAGTCCCTTTCGGATGTTCCGGCGGCAGTTTCGGTGGTTACGCGGGAAGACATTGCAAACCGCAATGTGCAAAAGATCGACGAAGCCATCGATCTCGTGCCGGGGCTTTTCGACAAGCGGTCCAAAGGACTCGACACGACCGGGCGGGTCATCCTTCGGGGCATACCCGAGCAGAAACGGACCCTTGTGCTCGTTGACGGGCAGCCCTTAAACAACGGCTATACGGGGCTCGTGGACTGGAACTCCTTCAATCCCGAGGACATCCAGAGGATCGAGGTGGCGCGTGGTCCCTTTTCCTCGCTCTACGGCGGCAACGCCATGGGCGGCGTCATCAATATCATCACCAGGATGCCTGAGAAGCGGGAGATTACGCTGAAGGGGGGTTACGGCAGCGACAACTACTGGACAAGCTATGGTTCGTACGGGGACAAGTTTGATCGGTTGAGCGTCTTCATGAGTTACGGCCATAAGGAGAGCGATGGCTATCCCACTGATTTTATTGTCTCAAAGCTTAGCACGGGAAAGGTCGGAACGCCGGTCACGGGAGCCATCCCCACGACCGACACCTCCGGCAGCGCCGCTTATATCATCGGCAACAAGGGAGATAACCACTGGTGGACGGACTCGGGGAGCATCAAGCTGCAATACGACATTACTCCGAACTCGAAAGCCTATTTCTCCTACAGGAACAATCAGTACGGTTACGGATACGATAATCCGGAAAGCTACCTGCTCAATGCGAACGGCTCCCCGGTCTACTCGGGCTATGTCACGTTCGGCGGCGGCCGGATCAGGCTGACGGAGAGCATGTTTCTCAATGGCGGGGGCAGCACCATGGAGAACTACTACAACGCGGGATATGAGACCAAACTGTTCGACAGCGCCACCCTGAAGATCTCAGGCGGTCTTCTCGACATGCCGAGCAACTGGTATGTGACGCCCACATCGGGCACCGCCACCCGGACCGGCGGCACCGGCAAGATCAGCGATACGCCTTCGCAGCAGTATTACACCGACGTGCAGCTATCGTTTCCCGTCATGGACCGGCATCTGATTACCGTGGGAACAGCATTCCGGCACGACGAGGCGACCAACCAGGAGTACAACCTCACTTCCTGGCTCAATTCCGACGCGCGGACCACGCTTTCCTACATGGCAGAGGGCAAGGACAACATCTTTTCCTTTTACTCCCAGGCCGAGATCGCGCTGCTGCCCAATGTTACCCTTTATGGGGGCTTCCGCGGCGATTACTGGGAAACCTACGACGGAATGGCGAACCAGGTGGGATCGGACGGATATCCTGCGTCTTACGCCTCGAAGAGCGAGTTTTCGATCAACCCCAAGGGGTCCGTCGTCTACAAGCCGCTTGAGTCGACAGCGCTGAGGGCGTCCATCGGAACGGCCTTCCGCGCGCCCAATGTGTACGAACTCTACCGGACATGGGTCAGCAGCGGTGGCGTGACGTATCAGGGAAACCCCAATCTCGATCCGGAAACGAGCGTTTCCTGGGACGTCGGGGTGGAGCAGAAGCTCGGCAGCCGCTCGGTCGCCAAGCTGACCTATTTCCACAATACGATTGACAACTTCATCTACATCCAGAGCCTGACCTCTACCCTCAATATCCAAACCAACGCCGGAGAGGCGGAAACAAAAGGGGTGGAGTTGGAAGTGGAAACCAGGCCCTGGGATTGGCTCAAGCTTTTCGGGAGCGCCACCTATACGGACAGCGTGATGCTGAATAATCCCGCAAACCCGCTGACGGAGGGAAAGCAGCTCACCGGGGTCCCGAAGTATATGTACGCTCTCGGAGGCGAAACGACCTGGCGCGACCTCACGCTCACCCTGACGGGGCGCTACGCGAGCAAGCAGTACAATAACGACCGCAACACCGATGTCGTGTCCGGCGTGTACGGTTCCTACGATGCCTTTTTCCTCGTGGACCTCTGTGCCCGCTACAAGGTGGGCAAGTGGACCACGCTCGACTTCGGCGTGAGCAACATCCTCGACGAACAGTACTACTCCTACTACAAGGCCCCCGGCCGCAAGTACTTCGGGGGAGTGACGGTAAAGTTCTGATGGTGAGGATTGCAGCCTTCTTCATAGCGATTGCGGCGCTTGCATCGGCCGCATGCTGCCCGCGGGCCGACGCCGTGACGGTGCGGGATGCGGGGGGCAAGGAAATCGAGATAGCCACACCCGTCAAACGGGTCGTGTTCCTGTCGCTCTATGAACTCATACCGGTTTTCGACGTCTGGGACAGTGTGGTCGGCCTGAACCGGTGGGCCTATGACAGTGAAGTGCTGAAGGGGTTCCCGCGCATGAAGGAAATCCCTTCGGTGGGCACGGCGGACTCGGTAAACGTGGAAGCACTTCTCGCACTGCGCCCCGACCTGGTGATTACCTGGTCGTACAAGCCGGAGGTCGCCGAGTTCCTGATCCGGAAAGGTCTTGCGGTCATCTCGGTTTACCCGGAGAGCCTTGATGAATTGTATGCGATTCTCGATATGTGCGGAACACTCTTTCAAAAAGAAGAGCGGGCCGCCGAAATCAAACTGCTTATGAGAGAGACTTGTGCGCGCCTGGAAGCGAAGGCATCGGAGATCCCGCCGGAAAAGCGCCGGAAAGTACTGTGGCTCTGGCAAAAGCCCACAACCGTGAGTGGCGGTGTCGGACTGCAACAGGACCTGATCCGTCTCATCGGCGCTTTGAATCCGGCCGGGGCGATCCGGGCAAAGCACCCGGAAGTTTCCATGGAGTCGATAGTGGCCTGGAACCCCGACGTCATATTTATCTGGGGCAACGCACGGTACGGCCCGAAGGACATTCTCGCCGGATCCCGCTGGAAAGCGGTCAAGGCGGTGAGAGAAGGCAGGGTATACAAGGCCCCGACCCTTTCAAACTGGTCCCCGGCCATTACCGGCATGGCGCTGTGGATGGCATGGAAGACTTACCCGGAATACTTTGACCGGGGCGCGCTCGAGGATATGGCCCGGCAGTCCCGGCAGCGATGCTTCGGGGTCCCCTTCGATGGATTTGCTTTCGACTGATGCGGAGATAGTGTGAACAGAAAGTTGATTCTCATCGGGCTCGGCTTTTCACCGATGTGCCTTGGCCTCCTTGCGCTTTTCTGGGGAGCGTACGCCATTTCCCCGGCGGCGGTCGTCAACTCCCTGCTGTCAAAGGTCCTGTTCATAAACTCGCCGGATGCGGGGGCGGAACTCTCGATTCTATGGGACGTCAGGCTTCCCAGGATCATTTTGTCGGGCGTTGTCGGGGCGGCTCTTTCCGGCGCGGGCGTAACGCTCCAGGGGATATTCCGAAACCCGCTGGTCGATCCTTTCATCCTGGGGCTTTCTGCCGGAGCCGCGTTCGGGTGCGCCCTTTCGGTGGCAATTTTCCCTCATATCCCCGTCCAGGCGGCAGCTTTTCTCTTCAGCCTCGCAGCCTCATTCGGGACCTATATCCTGGCAAGGTCGCAGGGCAACGTCTCGCGCCTCCATCTCGTGCTCGCCGGTATCGTGGTGTCCGCTTTTTTCAGCGCCCTGGTGTCGATTCTCAAGTTCCTCGTGGACCCGCATAAGCTGGCGAGCATCGTTTACTGGCTGCTGGGAAGCTTTTCCCTCGCCGACTGGCCGTCCGTCGGGATCGCTTCGATCGGGCTTGCAATAGCGGGGATTCCGCTCCTCCTCATGCGATGGCGTCTCAACGCGCTTTCGATGGGCGAGGAGGAGGCGCTGACGCTGGGGATCCCCGTGGAAAGGGAGCGGTTCCTCTTCATCGGCGCGGCGTCGATCGCCGTGGGGAGCGCCGTATCGGTAAGCGGCATAATCGGTTGGGTGGGGCTCATGGTGCCGCACCTTACCCGCATGCTCCTCGGTCCGGACCACAGGCTTCTCATGCCCTTTTCGCTCGCACTCGGTGCGGCATTCATGATTTTTGCCGACACGCTTGCACGCAATATCACCTCTTTCGATATCCCGGTCGGGATCATCACCACGTTGAGCGGCACGCCCTTTTTCGTCTACCTGATGAAAAGAGGCGTGGGGCAGAGTTGGGGCAAATGATCGAAGTAAAGGGGCTCACTTTCGCGCACAAGGGGGCGGCGGAGCCGGTGCTGCGCGATATAGGCTTTCGCGCGGATTCGGCGGAAGTGACCGCGGTCCTCGGACCCAACGGATCGGGAAAGACCACTCTCTTTCAATGCCTGCTCGGGGTTTGGAAGGCAAAGGAGGGCGAGGTCCGGCTCTCTGGCAGGCCCATCGGCGCTCTGACCCGCATCGAGATTGCACGGAGGCTCTCCTCGGTGCCCCAGGAACACGATCCTCCGTTTCCCTATTCCTGTTTCGACATCGTTCTTATGGGGAGGACGGCCCACATCGGGGTGTTTTCATCGCCTGCAAGGAAGGACCGGGCCCTATCCCGTGAAGCCATGAAGGCCCTGGGGGTCGATCATCTCGCGGCAAGACCCTACACGCAGGTGAGCGGCGGCGAGCGGCAGATGGTGCTTATCGCCCGTTGCCTTGCCCAGGACGTCCCGGCGATGCTGCTGGATGAGCCGACCGCGCACCTCGATTTCCGAAACCAGATCACGATTCTCAAACGCGTGAAAGAGATCGTCCATGAAAAGAACCTGGTGGCGCTTATGAACCTGCATGACCCCAACATGGCGCTTCTTTTCGCCGACAAGGTGCTTCTTTTGAAGGACGGCAGGCTCCTGGCGCAGGGAAAGCCGCATGAAGTCATAACCCGGAAAAGTCTTCTCGAGGTGTACGGACTTGAAGTCGAGTTCATCTCTGAAAACGGTTTCCGGATGATCTGTCCCAAGATCTGAAACAAGGAGAATGCATGAAGCTCCTCACGATCATGTGGTCCAGCTATGTGCCGCTTTTGAAGGAGGCGGCTGAGGCGACCTCTCTTTTCACGCTGAAGGCTTACTCGAACAAGCAACTCAATCTGGACCCGGAAGCGCTCGGCGATGCCGGGCGCAGCATCAAGTCCGCCGACGTGATCGTGCTCTACAGGACCGCCGAGCCCTTTTGGGATGATGTGGAAGAGGAAATCAGGGCCCTGGGGGGAAGGGTTCCGGTCGTGGCGGTCGGGCCGGAACCGTCCTTCTGGAGCATCTCGAACGTCAACCCGGAGATCGTCGGCACCGTATACCGCTACCTGCTCTATAACGGCGCGGACAATTTCAGGGAGATGCTCAAATTTCTCGCGGCTTCGCTGTTTTCCGTCGAAGTTGCCTTCAGTCCACCAAAAGAAACCGCGTGGGAGGGCATCTGCCACCCGGCCTTTGGCGGTCTCTTCACCGATACGGATGACTTCCTCGACGCCTATCCCTTGAGAAACCGGCCGCTCGTGGCAGTCCTTTACTCCCGCTCCAACTGGGCGGCCGGAAACCTGGACGTTGAACGCCGCGTGATACGAGCCCTGGAAGATCAGGGGATGGGAGTCATTCCCATCTTCTTTTACTCCTTCCGCGATAAAAACCTGGGTAATCTCGGCGGGGAAGAGGTAATCCGGAAATTTCTGGTAAACACTGACGGCACTGCCCGGATAGAGGCTGTTATCAAACTCACCGTATTCTTCCTCGGGCAGAAGCGGGGGTACAATTCCGAATCGCAGGCCGAATCCGGGGCCGCGCTGCTGAGGGACCTGAACGTTCCCCTGATCAATCCCGTAGTATCCTACTACAAAGACAGGCAAAAATGGCTCGAAGATCCCGACGGGCTCGGGCAGCAGGTGGCCTGGAGCATAGCGCTTCCAGAGTTTGAGGGCGTGATCGAACCCCTCGTTATCGGTGCGAGCACGGGGGTGGGCAACCCGGAAGAGGAGATGTACGAAGCCCTGCCCGATCGCGTGGAACGGCTTGCGCGCAGGGTTTCCCGCTGGGTGGGGTTGAGGCGCAAGGACAACGGCGAAAAGCGGGTTGCTTTCATTCTTCACAACAACCCATGCGCCTCGGTCGAGGCCACGGTGGGGGCCGGGGCGCACCTGGACACCCTGGAAAGCGTTGCCGGAATCATGAAGCGCATGCGGCTGGAAGGTTACGCGATTGAACCTCCGGAAGACGGGAAGGCGCTCATTGAAGAGATCCTGGAGAAGAAAGCGATCTCCGAGTTTCGCTGGACCACGACCGAGGAGATAGTCTCCCGAGGTGGTTGCCTGGCCCGGCTTGAACCCGGGAAGTACTTGCCGTGGTTTGGCGAACTGCCCGAGACGACCCGGAACAGGATGATCGAAGCTTGGGGGCAACCTCCGGGAGAGGAAAAAGACGGGATTCCGGCGGCCATGGTGCACGATGGGAAAATCCTGGTGACGGGGGTGCGGTTCGGCAATGCCGTCGTCTGCGTCCAGCCGAAAAGGGGCTGCGCCGGGGCCAGATGCGACGGTCAGGTCTGCAGGATACTTCACGATCCGAACGTGCCGCCTCCGCACCAGTATGTCGCCACATACAAATGGCTATCCAGAGAGTTCGGGGCCGATGTGATCATTCATGTCGGCACGCACGGCAATCTTGAGTTTCTCCCCGGAAAGGGAACCGGGCTCACCTCCGGATGCTTTCCCGACATCGGCATCGACGAGATGCCGCACCTCTACGTCTACAATGCGGACAACCCCCCGGAAGGCACCATCGCAAAGCGCCGCGCCTGTGCAACCCTGGTCGATCACATGCAGGCGGTTATGGTTCAGGGGGAGCTTTACGGGGACCTGGAAGAAATAGAGCGGCTCCTTTTCGAGTACGAGAAAGTGAGGAAACTGGAACCGGCAAAGGCGCACATGCTCAGCCACATGATCGAAGACCGGCTGAGCGCCGGCAACCTGATGTCCATGATCCGGGTTGCGGAGGGCGCGCCCTTTGAGGAAGTGGCGAGGTCGGCCCATGAAGCGCTCTCATTGCTGAAAAACACGTACATACCCAAAGGGATGCACGTCTTCGGGAACCTGCCGCAAGGGGAGCGGTTTTCCGAGTTCGTCCATGCGGTGGTCCGCTACGCAAATACGCCGGATTCCCTGCGCGGCCTTGTGAAGAAGCTGATGCAACCGGCTGCGGGAATGGACCCGGTGGACGAAAGGGTGGAGAAGGACACTGTTGACCGCAAGGCTCGAACGATTTGTATGGACTATCTGTCCGGCACCGAGCCGCTTGTCCGGACTTTCGAGAAGCACTTCAAGGACGCAGCGGGCCACGCGACCGCGATCGGCGGGATTCAGGAAGAAATCGACAATGTCCGGGAGAGGCTTATGCGCTCCGATGAGATGGGAGCCATCCTCAACGGAATGAACGGGGGATACATCCCTCCCGGCCCGTCGGGAATAATCACCCGCGGGCGGCCCGACATCCTCCCCACGGGGAGAAACTTCTACTCCCTCGATCCTCAGAAAGTGCCTTCCCGCAATGGGTGGGAAGTCGGCGTGAAACTCGCTCGGGCCACGCTCGACAAGTACCTGCGGGAGGAACACAAGTATCCGGAAAACATCGCTTTTTACTGGCAGTGCACCGACATTATGTGGTCCGAGGGCGAAGGCATGGCCCAAATGATGTGCCTCCTGGGTGTAAAGCCGGTCTGGCAGGCAAACGGGAGGGTAAAGGGTTTCGAGGTCATTTCCCCGGATGAGCTTGGGCGCCCCAGGATCGACATCACCGTGCGTGTTTCCGGCATAACGAGGGATAACTTTGCCTTCGCCATCGAATTGATCGATGAGGTGGTGCAGACTGTGGCCGGACTCGATGAGCCGGCTGAGCGGAATTATGTCAGAAAGCACACGCTGGCCCAACTGGGTGAAAACGGCTCCGGATCAAAAGACGAACAGGCGGTGCGCAAGGCCACCTACCGGCTGTTTTCGGCCATGCCGGGCGTGTACCAGGCAGGAACCCAACTGGCCGTCTATGCCTCCGCATGGAAAGACGAACGGGACCTCTCCGACATATTTCTCACATGGAATGGCTACGCCTACGGCAAGGGGGTCTTTGGGGAGCCCGCGCACAAGCCCTTCGCGCGTAGCCTTAAAACCGTTGATCTGACCTTCGCCAAGACCGTCACCGACGAATACGACCTTCTCGGTTGCTGTTGCCACTTCGGCACCCACGGCGGCATGATCAATGCGGCGAAGGTGCTTTCAGGCAAGGAGATCAAAAACTACTACGGCGACACGAGGGAGCAGGGCGAGGTGGGAGTGCGGGACCTCGCGGATGAAATCCGCCGCGTTGTGCGGACCAAGCTGCTCAATCCGAAGTGGATCGAGGGGATGAAGGAACACGGATACAAGGGCGCCGGGGAGATCAGCAAGCGGGTCGGCAGGGTTTACGGCTGGGAGGCTGCGAGCAGGGAGGTGGACGACTGGATTTTTGACGAGATATCGCGCACATTCCTGATGAATGAGGAAAACCGCGCCTTTTTCGAGGAAAACAACCCTTACGCCCTGGAGGAAACGGCAAGACGGCTGATCGAGGCATCCGAACGCGGTCTTTGGGACCCTGCGCCCGACGTCAGGGAAGCGCTCAAGGAAATATACGTCGAAATCGAAGGCTGGATCGAGGAACGCGCCGGGGAGATGGAGGGCGGCTTCCAGGGCGGGGCCATCGACATAATCACCTCCCGGGATGTGCCGGTTTGGAGGGAAAATTTGGAAAATGCCCTCGGCAGAAAGGTTTAGAAACGATGGTTTTCCCGTTTACCGCGATAGTGGGCCAGGAACAAATGAAACTTGGCCTGAGCCTGAATGTGATAGATCCGTCGATCGGCGGACTCCTGATAAAGGGCGAAAAGGGAACCGGCAAGAGTACGGCCGTGCGGTCTCTTGCGGAACTGCTGCCTGAGATCTCGGTTTCGCGCGGATGCGCGTTTAACTGTGATCCGAGTTCGACATCCCTGTGCAGCAACTGCTCCGAAAGGCTTAGCGCCGACGGCGCGCTCGAAGGCGAGAAGAGAAGAATGCGTGTCGTCGAGCTGCCTCTTGGCATTACGGAGGACAGGCTTGTGGGTGCGCTCGATATCGAGCATGCCCTGAAACGGGGCGAAAAGCGCTTTGAACCGGGCATCCTGGCCGATGCCAACAGGAACTTCCTCTATGTCGACGAGGTCAACCTGCTCGAAGACCACATCATCGATCTGCTGCTCGACTCGGCGGCAATGGGTTGGAGTACGGTGGAAAGGGAAGGGGTCTCATTCAGCCATCCCGCACGGTTTATTCTCGTCGGCACAATGAACCCCGAGGAAGGCGACCTCCGCCCGCAGCTTCTTGACCGCTTCGGCCTCTGCGTTTGTGTGCACTCTATTCGAGACAGAAACATGAGGGTGGAGATCCTCAAGCGGCGCTCACGTTTCGATGCAGACCCCGAGGGGTTCCTGCAGTTTGTGCAATCGGAGCAGAACAGCCTTTCGGAGGAAATCATCCGCGCAAGGGAGAACCTGCCCAATGTGGAGATTCCGGACGCTATTCTTACCCGGATAGTGGAAATAACGACGGAAATACACGTGGACGGGCACCGCTCGGATATCGTTATGCTGAGGGCCGCGCGTGCTCTTGCCGCCTTCAGGGGGCAAGAGCGCATCGAGCCCGAAGACATTGGAGACATTGTAGCGTTGGCTTTGAACCACAGACTCAAGCGCACTCCGTTTGAAGACGTCGAATCGGGAAGAAAGAAGCTCGACGAGCTTCTCGATGGCCTGGCCGGTCATTGAGAGCGGACACTGGAGAAGCGGATGTCATTTTGCGGTATGGTCGGCCACAAGGATGCAAAACTTGCCCTGATACTGAACCTGATCGATCCGGGAATCGGCGGCGTTCTGCTCATCGGAGACAAGGGAACGGGAAAGTCCGCATTGGCTCGCTCCGTCGCCGCACTGCTGCCCGCCCGGATGCCCTATGTGGAAGTCCCGTTAAATGTAACGGAGGATGCTCTCCTGGGAGGGGTCGATCTTGACGAGGCCGTGAGGACGGGACGGCGGATCTTCCATCCCGGCCTTCTGGCGCGGGCGCAGGGCGGGATGCTCTATGTCGATGAGATCAATCTGCTCAATATCGATATCGTGAACCTGATCCTCAGCAATCGCTCGCTTGGTCCCGGATTCACGCTGGTTGCGAGCATGAATCCGGAGGAGGGGCCGATCTCGCCCAAGCTGATCGACCACTTCGGCCTGTGCGCTCTGTTTGAGACATCGCGTGATCTCGAAACAAAGTGCAGAGTTTTGAGGCGTGCCGGGCAGGAGTGTGCCGGTGCGAACCGCTTTGCGCGATTCGATCTGATTCTGAAAAGAAGGATTGTCCTTGCCGGTGAATCGCTGAAACAGGTCGTGATGCCTGCCGAACTCCGAGCGGAAGTCGTCGATGCGTGCCTCCAAACTGGAGTCGAGGGGCATCGAGGGGATATCTCGCTTGAAAGAAGCGCGCGTTCCTATGCCGCTTTTTGCGGCGCGATCACCGTCACCGCAAAACACCTTGAAAGAGTCTTGCCTCTCGCCCTCATTCACAGAAGACGTGATGCGGCTTCCCCGGAAGAAGAGCATGCGCGCAGGGAACCGGAACCTCACGATCGTGAAGGAGAAAATCGGCGGGAACCACCGGATTCGAGCGGAAGCGAAACACAGGATCGTACATCCGGGGACGGCTCCGCCGAGACGGCGCTCAAGCCTCAACCCAGAGAAGGGCGGCCCAAGGAAGAGGTCTTTCAGGTTGGAGATGCCTTCGACGTCCGAAGGCTCCTCTTCGCAAGGGACCGCCTCGAACGGCGCTCATCCGGCAGGAGAACGAACAGCCGGTTTTCCGGAAAAGGCGGACGATACGTCAAAAGCATGCTGCGCTCAAAGGCACGCGACATCGCAGTGGATGCCACCTTGAGGGCTGCCGCTCCCTGGCAGATCGCGAGGGGCCGAACCGGCAACGTCATTGTCCGTGATGAGGATGTGCGGTTCAAGCAACGCGAAAAGAAGATGGGGCACCTGGTTATCTTCGTGGTGGACTGTTCCGGTTCCATGGGAGCCAAGAAAAGGATGATCGAGACGAAGGGGGCGGTCCTTTCGCTACTCATGGACTGCTACCATAAGCGTGACAAGGTTGCATTGATCGCCTTCCGGAAAGACCGTGCCGAGATTGTCCTGCCCCCTACAACCAGCGTCGACCTGGCGGCAAGAAAGCTCAGAGACATACCGGTAGGCGGCAAAACCCCGCTTGCGGCCGCCCTGATCACCACGCACAATCTCATGCGGCAGGTCCGGATAAAAGAGCCGCAGCTCAGGTTCATTGTGGCAATCGTAAGTGATGCGCGCGCCAATCAGGCGGTTTCAGACCTGCCCGTGCGTGAGGAAGTCGCAAAGTCGGCCGGGATTCTACGAGATATCGGGAATGCCGATTTTGTCGTTGTGGATACCGAGGACAAATCGAATTTCATGCGTATGGACCTTGCCCGGAATCTCGCCCTTGATCTGGATGCCGATTACTTCACTACCGTTGACCTCAAGGCGGAGTACCTTGCAGGACTCCTTTCAAGCCGCAAACAGTAACGTATCGGCCTCACGCGCAAGCGCGTATGGTCGCAGCGCCAAAATGAGCCGCTTCAAAAGCGTTCTTTGTGCATTTGGAATTCTCGAATGAGATTCGGCCTGTCGTCTCAAAAACATTCTTGACATCATCAGCGGCACCTGCTACCCAAAATGCATAGGCAATTTCTTGTCACCCTGTCTTCCAGACGGATTTAACAGCTAAAATTTGTAGCAGACCAGCACAATGGAACAATGTGGCAGATCGCACATATGAGGTGCGGCTGCGCTGCCATCCTCCTTCTCGACCTCGATCTCCAACCCGGCAGGATGAACCTGATCCATAGCGCCAAAATGAGCCGCGAAGCGGCATGGGGGTGTGTGGGACGCAGCTCCACGCGCTTTTCAAAAGCGTTCTTCGGTACATTCTTGAACGCAAATGCGTATAAGTTCTCATTGAAGAGGAGTAATCCGCTATGTCTCAGCCCAGGATATTCATCAGCTACAGCCACCAGGATGCCGTATGGCTGCCCCGGCTCGAGACCCAGCTCGGAGTCCTCCAGCAGGAGGGCCTGATGCGGGCATGGAGCGATCGTGACCTCCATCCCGGCGACGATTGGCCCCAGGACCTGCTGGCTGCGATAAACGCCGCTGATATAGCCATTTTGCTCGTATCCGCCAATTTTTTGAATTCCGGCTTCATAAGGCAGAAGGAGCTTCCTCTTCTGCTGGAAAGAAAGCGGCAGGGCAAGGTGAGAATCCTTCCCTTGGTGCTCACTCCCTGCCTCTGGGATGTCGTCAAGTCGTTCAAGGACCTTGAAGTCCGGCCTAAGGGCCGAACTGTTGTACAGGGCAATGATGCCGAACAGTTCGATGACTTCTACGGAATTGCCCACGAAGTGGTCAGGCTGCTTACTGAAGGTCCCGGCAAGAAAATCGAAGACGGTCCTCCAGGTGTCGGCGGTGAGCCTGGAGCGCCAAAACTGGTTCCCCGGGAGAACCGCTATGCGGTCCTGGAGGTGAGATTTACGCATCGGGAGTGGGACTTCTACGGCGTGGAGCTCAGCTTTACGCACTCGGGTTCATCAAGCCACGTCGACGCCCTAAGGTATTCCGTGCCTCTCGACGTAAAAAATCTGATCAGCGTCGACAATTACGCACAGTATGCCGCACGGCTCCGCAGCCTGATTTTTCCGGAAACATTCCAGCAGGACCTGATCCAAAAGGCCAGCAATCTTGCCCGGGAGTTGGAGATACCGCTTTGCCTGCGCATTGCCATCAGCGGCTGCGCACGAGAGTTGGATTGCTTGCCGTGGGAAGTCCTGACCTTGGGCAATCGATCCGAGAACGACCTCTCCTTCGAATCCACATGCCTGGTCCGCTATGCGGATAGCGATGTCCGGAGCTGGCGCCAAATCCAGCACCGGCCCAAAGGGCATCCCAAGGCGGTGGTTGTGGCGGGGCTCACGGACTTTTTCGACTCCTCGGTTCCACCTGCGGGCTATCCGGACTTGGCGGCCGAAGACGCCGGGTTGGCGGCTGAAGTGCTGGAAAAATGCAAAATAGAGGTAACCGGGGTGCATGGCTATCTCACGCCTGAGGCGCTCAATGCAAAGCTTTCCGAGACCGGCGCCGATATGGTCTATCTGTGCGTCGACCTTGTGGAAAATTCCGGGGTGGTTGACCCTGCGGCCCCGAACCGGTGGACGCAATTGGCGAGGAATCTGCCCGCTTCCGAATCGCTCAAGGGACTTGATCAGCTGCCGCGGCTGTTCGTGCTCAGCCCGATCCGTCGAGACGCGAATTCAGCCCCGTCGGCCCCGCCCCCCGAGTGCTGGCTGCCCGTCCTGCGCGAAGGGTTCGAACTCGCCCAGGCGGGCGTACTCGGTGTTCTTACCAATCAGGCTCCGATGGACCGGGGCGAGTGGCATTCTTTCCTAAGCACGTTTCTGCTCAATCTCGATCCACTCGGGAGGATGGACGGAGCGCTCCACGCATCCCGAATGGGTATGAAACCCGGAGGGCGGCAGTGGATTCCGGTGCTCATATCCTGTCTTCGCACGACACGGATCTGGTATGTGCCCCGTTTCACTGACGAGTCCAAATCGGCATTCACCTGGGAGACCCTCCTGTCAAAGATCAAGAAAGGCAAGTGCACCCCCATCCTGGGACCGGGACTGAACAGCACGGTTTCGAGAGTGCGCACCAAGATGGCGCTCTCCCTGGCGGAAACCTACCACTATCCCATGGCGTTCCACGAGCGGGTCAGCCTCCCGCAGGTCGCGCAGTATGTGTCAAGCGTTTATGGATCCGATCACTTTTGCAATAAATACGAAGATATACTCCGCGAGTTCGTACTGAGCCATTTCGCACCGCTTCTGGAATCCAGGCCTCAACCCGAAATGCTGGACCGCATCCTTCAGGAGATCGGTGAAAAAGTTTTGGCGCAGAACCTCGAGGAGCCCCACAATATCCTGGCATCTCTTCCTTTTCCCATCTACCTGACAGCAGGTCTCAACCCCTTTTTGACCTGCGCCCTCCGGCGCGCCCCGGGCAAGACGCCCTGCGAGGAAGTGCTGGGGCTTGAAGAGCGGCAAAGAAAGCAGGTCGATTTCGATCCGGCCCCCGAAAAGCCCCTGGTTTATCATCTCTTCGGGCGTCTCAGCGAACTCAGGAATTGCGTGCTCACCGAAGACGACTATTTCGACTTTCTTATCCATTTCTGGAAGGAAAAGGGCAACATTCCGACGGTAGTCCTCACAGCCTTGACCGACTCGAGCCTGCTTTTCCTTGGGTTCAAGATGCACCACTGGGACTTCCGGGTGCTCTTCCGCACTTTCCTGGCGCAGGAAGGGCATCAGCTCCGCGGCGGCCAAATGCATATTGCGGTACAGATCGACCCGGATGACGACCAGATAGTCGAACCCGAACGGGCGCGGCAGTACCTGGAGAACTATTTCGCGAAATTCTCGGGAGCCAACATCAACGTCTACTGGGGTTCGGCGGAAGACTTCCTCAAGGAGCTCAAAAATCACTGGGACGGGAGAGGAGGCATATGATGAACAGGCCAAGCCCTTATGTGGGCCCTCGAGCCTTCAAGCCTGGCGAGATGCTGTACGGACGCGACAGGGAAGCGCTGGACCTCGTCAGACTGGTTGTCCCCGAGCGGATCGTGCTGCTCTATTCGCCCTCCGGGGCCGGCAAAACATCTCTTTTGACCGCCAAACTGATCTCGCATGACGAGTTGAAGGAACACAAATTCCAGATTCTCGGGCCGGCCCGCGTCTTCGGCCCGGCTGGTCTGGGATCGCCGTCGGATTCTTTTAATCCCTATGTGAGCAGCCTTATCCATGATTGGGAGGAAGGGTGCAAGGATGAGAAACTCACTGACCTGGGCGGAATCGACCTGAGCGGGTACCTCGCGCAAAGGTCCTGGATACGGGAGGATCCCAACCCCAAGATGCTGATTTTGGACCAATTCGAGGAAATTCTCACGCACAATCCCCTCGACAAGGAAAAGAAGCTGGAGTTTTTCCGGCAGCTGGGCACGGCCCTCCGGGACCGTAACCGATGGGCAATAATCGCCATGAAAGAGGAGTATATCGCCGGTCTCGATCCCTACCTGCATCTCCTGCCCACCAGGCTTGCGGCCAGATATCGACTGGAGCTGCTCAGCCATGAACAGGCCGAGCAGGCGATAAAAGAGCCCGCCAAATCGGCGGGTGTCGTCTATCGGCCCGAGGCTCTGAAAAGGCTCGTCGGAGAACTGAGCACCGTCCATGAGCCCGGTGTCGACGTCTACCATACGCCTTACATAGAGCCCCTCCACCTCCAGGTGGTCTGTGACGGTCTTTGGCAAAAACTGCCTGACGGCGCCACCGAGGTCGGTCCGAAGCTGATCGAAACGGCGGGCAACGTGAACGAAGCCCTTGGGGGGTACTACGGGGATGCGGTTCACGCGATTGCCCAAACCGTACAGGGTGAGGATGCGGGTGCCGTTGAGAGACGGATTCGAGACTGGTTCGAAAGCGAACTGATCTCGCCAACCGGTCTGCGCGATCAGCTCCAGCGGGGAGCGCAGACCACCGGGAGCCTCCCGAACAATCTGATCGACGCGCTCGGGGGGCGATACCTCCTGCGGATGGAAATGCGTCGAGGGACGCAATGGTACGAGATCGCTCACGACCGGCTGGTCGAGGTGATAAGGTCCAATAATCAGGCATGGTACGAAAGACAGGAAAAGGCCCTGCAAATCCTGGAAAACCAGGCGTCGAAGTGGCTGAAGCACCATGCGGCCGGAAGGTCTGCCGAAGCCGACGCGGAGCTCCTGGCCGGAGATACGCGGGTATTGGTGGAAGAATGGGCAAGGGACCATCCCGGCATTCTCAAGGATTCGGACAGAAGATTCCTGGCGGCTTCAGCCGCTCGCGAAATGAAGCAAAAAAATCTTCGATCGATGAAATGGGTTGTCGTAGCGGTGACGCTTCTCCTCCTTTTAACCCTTGTTTACATTATTGTGACCCAGAAGCGAAATTACAGGATCTTGGCACTACTAAACGATAAGAATGCCGAACTTTCCAGCAGTCTGACGAAAGTCAATATGGAGCAGAAGCAGACAATTTCTCTGCTCGAAAAATCACGTAACGAAATGCGCGCCCATAAGCTCCTTGCCGATTCGGCACAGGCCCGCTGGAGGCTTAATGATCATGAACTCGCGGCCCTGCTGGCGCTCCAGTCGGAGAGGTATGCGGCAAAGTTGAATAATCGCGAATTTAGCGCGCGGATTCTGGATAATCTGCGGAGCATCCTGCAACTCCGGCCCTTTATTCTGAGTCCGAAGCTTGACGGCCTGCCCGAAAAAGCCCGGAAGGGGGGCCTGCTGGATTTTTCCCCCGACGGCAGCTTTATTGCGGCGCAGTCAAATGAGAGCGAGTTCGAGGTACTGCCCCTGTTCGAGAG
>JAJFVB010000105.1 GCA_021372055.1 Desulfobacteraceae bacterium
AAGACCGGTCGGAACGGCATTGAGCGTTCCAAGCATCTTGGCAATGAGTTCTTCCTTGGGCGGCAGTTCGGCCAGGGCGGAAATCTGATCCGCATTGAGCAAACGGTTACCAAGGGATCCGGCTCTGACCTTGAGCTTCTCGTTGGTCTTGCCGAATTTCTTGATAATTTTCGCGGGGACGGCCGGATCGCCGTAAGCGATCGCAACGGCGCAGGTGCCCTTGAGCTGAGGCTCGAGCGCCGATGTGCCGGTATCCTTGCATGCCAGGCGCATCAGGGTGTTCTTGATCACCTGATAGTCGACCTTTTCAGCCGCAAGGGAATCGCGCAGGCTGGTAATTTCGGCCACGCTCAGTCCCTTGTAATCGGTCAGTATGGCCGCGCTGGCGCGTCCCAGTTTTTCGTGGAGCTCCGCAACAACCTGTTCCTTTTTGGAGCGTTCCAAAGTAAATCCTGCCTCCTTTCGCTCTGCCGGTGTGCTTTCGACCGATCCCACCGCCCGAAGGGGAGCGGAAGGACTTTACGCAATCATGAGTCCGTTCGCCTGGTTGTCTGCTCAGGCATCTCAGCGGGTTCCCCTGACGGGGTTTAAACATCTCGCGACGTACCTGCGGTCTCTGATGACTGAAAACACCAAACGGCAGGTTATAGTGTTATCGTTGAACACGTTCGGCTAGGCGACGATGGCCTTGACCGCCAGAGGATCGACCTGGACGCCCGGGCCCATCGTCGTGGAAATGGCGATTCCGCGCAGATAGGTGCCCTTGGCCGCCACCGGCTTGATCCGGAGCAGCGTGTCCATGAAGGCCGAAATGTTCTGGAGGAGTTTTTCCTCGCCGAACGAAACCTTGCCCATCGGGGCGTGGACGATTCCGGTCTTCTCAACGCGGAAGTCGACCTTGCCTGCCTTGATCTCTTTTACGACCTTTGCGAGATCGAAGGTGACCGTGCCCAGCTTCGCATTGGGCATAAGTCCGCGCGGGCCGAGAACCTTACCGATTTTTCCGACCGAACCCATCATGTCCGGGGTCGCGACCGTTTTGTCGAACTCGATCCACCCCTCGCGGATTTTTTCAATCATCTCATCGCCGCCGGCGTAGTCGGCTCCCGCATCAAGGGCTTCCTTGACCTTTTCGCCCTTGGCAAACACCAGCACGCGGACGGTCTTGCCCAGACCGTTGGGCAAAACGACCGTGCCTCTTACCATCTGGTCGGCGTGACGGGGATCAACGCCAAGGCGGACAGCGATATCCAATGTTTCGTCAAACTTTGCGTAAGACGTGCCGGCAGCGAGCTGGACGGCTTCCTGGAAGGTATAGCGTTTCGCAGGATCGATTTTTTCTCGTGCGGCAAGAAATTTTTTTCCATGCTTTGCCATTTTAACTCTCGAAACTCCCTTCCTTGATTTATTCTATCTCGATTCCCATGCTGCGGGCCGTTCCTGCGATCGTAGCAACGGCAGCCGACAGGTCGCGGGCATTGAGGTCCGGCATTTTGAGTTTCGCGATCTCCTCGACTTGCGCCTTGCTGACCTTTGCGACCTTGTTGCGGTTGGGTTCGCTCGAGCCTTTTGCTATCTGGGCGGCCTTCTTCAGAAGAATCGCGGCCGGAGGCGTCTTGGTGATGAAGGTAAACGACCGGTCCGAATAGACGGTGATGACTACCGGGATGATCATTCCTGCCTGGTCCTGGGTTTTTGCATTGAACTGCTTGCAAAACTCCATGATGTTCACCCCGTGCTGACCGAGGGCGGGACCGATGGGCGGAGACGGATTGGCCGATCCGGCGGGCACCTGCAACTTGATGTTGGTTACGACTTTCTTAGCCATTCTCGATACGACTCCTTGCGATGCGGCCTTCCCGAATTACGTCCGGTTGACCTGGACGAAATCGAGCTCCACGGGAGTGGAGCGGCCGAATATGCTTACCAGGACCCTGACTTTGCCTTTGTCGGGGATAACTTCATCAATTGTACCGTTGAAGTTGGCAAACGGGCCGTCAATGACACGCACCTCATCGCCCTTTTCGAATTTGAATTTCGGACGGGGCTTCTGCGCGCCTTCCTGCATCTGCTGTATTATTGCCTCGGCTTCGTCGTCGGATAGGGGGATGGGCTTTTCCTGGCTGCCGATGAACCCGGTCACCTTGGGCGTGTGACGGACGAGGTGCCATGTGTCGTCATTGAGCTCCATCTGGACCAAAATATACCCAGGGTAGAATTTCCTGGAGGAAGACTTTCTCTGTCCCTTGACGAGTTCAATAACCTTCTCGGTCGGGACGAGTATCTGGCCAAAAAAGGCGGCTCTGCCCTCGGCCTTGACACGTTCCTCCAGGGCGGATTTCACCTTGTGCTCAAACCCCGAATATGTATGAACAATATACCATTTCAAATCAGCCACTAAATCACCCCGTTAGCTCGCAGGGAGCGTCCCCTTGTCCAGGTCGGAACCGTCCTAACCTATCAGCAGCCGTACCAGCCTGCTCAAAAAGAAATCCACGACGCCCAGGAAAAGCGCGGACAGACCGACGATCACGAGAACCACTGCCGTCGACCCGACCGTTTCCTTGCGCGAAGGCCAGACCACCTTGCGAAGCTCGAAGACGACTTCCCTCAGGTACTGGCGGGAAATCTCGATCCAGCCCGTCGGAAAGCCCCCGGACTTCTTCGGAGCTTTTTCGACCTTCCTCGGCTTCGCCGGTTTCGCGGCAGAAGGCCTTGGAGCGGCCTTCCTGGCCGTTTCTATGCTTTGCACTTTCTTTGTCGAACTCTCGTCTTTTTTTTCGAAGAGTCTCATCTACACCCTAACCCGTTCATCCGGCGGGCAGCAGGAACCGGCGTCCAAAGATCTCGCCCCGAAGTCCGGCGGTACGCGCTCTGCCGGTTTTCGGCGTCCGGAGTGCCCGGCCCGATACGTCACGCTATTTGGTTTCCTTGTGCTCCGTATGCGCGTTGCAGAACCTGCAATACTTTTTGAGCGAAAGTTTTTCGGGCGTCGTACGCTTGTTTTTCGTCGAATTGTAGTTGCGGCGCTTGCACTGGGAACATGCCAGAGTAATCAGAACTCGCATTTGCCAATACCCTTATTTTATGATTTCCGTGAGAACACCGGCGCCCACGGTCCTTCCGCCTTCGCGGATGGCGAAGCGGAGTTCCTTTTCAAGGGCCACCGGGGTGATGAGCTGAACTTCGCAGCTGATGTTGTCGCCGGGCATAACCATTTCCACGCCTTCCGGAAGGGTCATGACCCCGGTGACATCCGTCGTTCTGAAGTAAAACTGAGGCCTGTAGCCGGGAAAAAACGGCGTATGGCGGCCGCCTTCCTCTTTTTTCAGAACGTAGACTTCGGCCTTGAACTCGGTGTGCGGAGTAATCGAAGCGGGCTTGGCAACCACCTGGCCGCGCTCGACTTCATCGCGCTTGGTGCCGCGAAGCAGCACGCCGACATTATCGCCCGCCTGGCCCGAATCGAGGGTCTTGCGGAACATTTCAACA
>JAJFVB010000127.1 GCA_021372055.1 Desulfobacteraceae bacterium
AGCCCTTCAAAACCATATCGAACTCCAGCGTCTCCAGTTCGGTCTTCACCTTCGTGGGGCCGACGGGCGTGGGCAAGACGACCACTCTGGCCAAACTTGCCGCCTATCTCAAGATCAAACGCCAGGTCGAGCTGGGCATCATCTCCCTTGATACCTACCGGATCGGGGCGGTGGATCAGCTTCAGACCTATGCGAACATCCTCGAGGTCCCGTTCAGCATCGCGCAGACCAAGGCCGAACTCTTCGGCGCGCTCGAGGAATACCGGCACTGCGACGCGGTGCTGGTCGATACGACCGGCAGAAACTTTCTCGACCGCGAGCACGTCCGGCAGCTCAATGAACTGTTCGGCGGAGAACGCAGGTTCAGTCACTTCCTTGTCCTGAGCGCCACGGCCAAGGACGAGGATCTCAAACAGACGATAAGCCATTTCCGCGAAATGGATATTCACAGCCTAATTTTCACCAAGCTCGACGAGACGATCAACCATGGGTGCATGTTGAACCAACTGCTGCGGTTCGATTTCCCGCTGTCCTACATGGGCACAGGCCAGCGAGTCCCCGAGGATATCGAACCGGCAACGCAAAAGCGGATGCTCTCGTTCTTGCTCCCAGTCTTGAATCAGACGGTATAGGAGGGGGGAAACAATGGATCAGGCGGTAGGACTCAGAAAAAAAGGGAACGGCGAGCTCAAGGGGAGCCGCATCGTTTCCGCGACGGTGCCGTCGAGTCAGAAGCCGGTCAGGGTGATCGCAGTCGGCAGCGGCAAGGGGGGCGTGGGCAAAAGCAACGTTGTCATAAACCTGGCGATAGCTTTTGACAAGTTGGGTCTGCGGGTCCTGATCATGGACGCAGACCTTGGCCTCGCCAACATTGACGTGCTGCTGGGACTGGCTCCTCGCTACAACCTGAGCCATGTGCTGAACGGCCAGAAACGCCTCGACGAAGTGCTCATGAACGGCCCGGGCAACCTGAAGATCCTGCCGGCAAGCTCGGGGGTCCAGGAGTTGACCCGGCTGACCGACGACCAGAAGCTTCTCTTTCTCGAACTTCTCGACGGGCTCGAAGCGGACGTCGACGTACTCCTGGTAGACACCAGCGCGGGTATTTCGGATACGGTTCTGTATTTCAATCTCGCGGCGCACGAAAGAATCATCGTGGTGACGCCCGAGCCGACCTCTCTGACCGACGCCTACGCTCTTATAAAAGTCCTCTACTCCAAGCATGGAGAACGCCACTTCAGCGTGCTGGTCAACTCGGCTCCGAACGAAGCCGCGGGAAAGGCCATTTTCGCCAAGATCAGCAAGGTCGCCGATCACTTCCTGGACGGCCTCTCGCTCGATTATCTCGGGACCGTCCCCCACGATGTGTCGGTGACGAAATCCGTACTACAGCAGAAAGCCTTGATGGAGCTCTTTCCCAACGCGCCTGCGGCACTCGCATTCGACCGCATAGCTCTGGCGATTCATAAGACTCCTCCGTCCATAAACCAGGGCACGATCCAGTTCTTCTGGAAGAGGCTGTTAAACGTTTAGACGAAATGGACGACTGACATGGAACAGTTCTATACAACTCGAAAAGCTTCTCCCCTCCCCCAGGACGGCGAGGCCTGCACCGCACAGGCCGAAAAGGAACGGGCCATTCTCGAACACAGCGACCTCGTGAAGTACATCGCTCTGAGGCTGGTTTCCAGGCTGCCCGACCATATAGCAATCGAGGATCTCATGAGCGCCGGCACCCTCGGCCTCATAGACGCGATCGAAAAATACGACTCCAGCCAGGGTATCCCCTTCGAATACTATGCGAAGATCCGCATAAAAGGGGCCATGCTGGACGAAATCCGCTCGATGGACTGGGTCCCCAGGTCCCTGAGGCAGAAGAGCTCGCTCATGGAAAAGACGAGCGTGGCGCTGGAGCAGAGACTCGGGCGCGATGCCACGGAAGAAGAAATCGCCGTCGAGATGAACGTCTCCATGGACGAGTTTCACAAGATGCTCGACGAAATCAAGGGAATATCCTTCCTTCCCGAAAACATTCATGAAATCATCCGAGAAAACAGGGAGTCCCACATGCTCGCGTCCGGCTCCGAGGAACTCTTCGACAGCACGTACCGCAAGGAGATTCAAAAGCATCTTGCGGAAGCCATCATCAGCCTTTCCGAAAAAGAACAGCTCGTATTGTCGCTCTATTACTACGACGAACTGACGATGAAGGAAATCGGCGTGACCCTGGGGTATACCGAGTCGAGGATTTCCCAGATCCACACCAAAGCCGTGCTCAAACTCAAGACGAAGCTGGCGAAAAAGCTCAGGCCCGAAGACCTGCCGGGCTACATTTCCCAGCCCGAGCTTCGGCCGGCGCAGCCCAAGCGGGCTCAAGCAGCGGTTGCCGCAACGAAGTAGGGTTGAACGGAGACTGCGCGGATGGAACTCAAGCGAAAAATCATCAGCCGGGAATCCGAGGCCGAAAAGCCCGACACTGCGGCGCAGAAGGACTCCGGCAGCGAGCGCGACAAGCTGATCGGATCCGTGATGCAAAGCCTTGCCGGCGATGGCGGCAAGGGAGGCGGTTCCCAGACAGGGGAACCGGGCGAGGATGAAGAGAGCAGGAAGGCCGCGGCAGCACCGAAGCTGACACTGCGGCGCAAGCTCCTCCTGTTCGGGGCGCCGGCCCTCTGCGTGGTTCTGGTTGCCGCCGGATTTCTCGTCTATAAACTCGCCGCGAAAAAGGCCGATCCCGAGTCCCCGCCCGCCGGCAAGCTCCAGGGCCTGGTCAGCATAACGAGACCCGTACCCGTGCCGGATTTCCGCGAAATGCTGAACTTCCTCATCGCAGTCGATGCCCAGGGCCGGAAAACAGTCACGGCGTTCCGGCTGGAGGTTGGGTTCCAGAGCGCTTCCCGGTACCGGAACTTCAAGGAAAACAGCGTCATGTTCCGCGATACGGTATACGCGTATCTCCTCAAGCAGAACATAGCGAGACAAACGTCAAAGTCTTGGCACGAAGTGCTCGGGAGGGACCTTATCGAATACATCGGGGCCAAATTGCCGCAGAGCCGCGCGGATACAATAAAACTGACACAGATCGAATCCTTCTGAAGGGGGGGTGATGGAGTCCATTTCGAGCATTTTCGGGAGCAACCCCTCAATAAGCAGTATTTTTCAGATCTGTTTGGACATACTCATTCTGGCCCTGCTTGCCGGAGTCTTCCTATTCAAGAAGCCGAAGATTTCCAAGAAGGACGAGGAGGTGATCCAATCCTTCGATAAGATTATAGAAGAGACCGGAAAAATCGCGCAGGAATTCGAAGCGAACCTCACCACGCGCCAGGAGATGCTTCAGCACATAACGACGAGGCTGGATCAGCGCATTCAGGAAGCGCAAGGCATGTGCAGCCGGCTGGAGCAACTCGTCCAGATCAACTCCGAGCGAGTTGCAGCGCCGGCCGCTCCGCCGGCTCCGGGTCCTCAACCCCGCGGCACGGATCAGCAGAAGGTCCTTCTCCTTGCGAAAAAGGGGCTGGGTGCCGCGGAGATAGCCAGGAGCATGAAAAGACCGGTTGGGGAAATCGAACTCATCCTCAACCTGCAAAGAATTTCGTCGTAAACGCTAGAGGAGCTTAGTAGCGGCCGCCGCCTCTGGGGCCACCGCCACCGCCGCCACGGCCTCCACGGCCGCCGCCGAATCCGCCACCACCGCCTGGACGTCCGCCGCCGGGCCGACCCCCTCCGCCGAAGGGACGCCCGCCGCCGCTGCGGCTTTCGCGAGGCTTTGCCTCGTTGACGGTCAGAATCGAGCCGTCCAGTTCCTTGCCGTTCAGCGCGGATATCGCGGATTGTGCCTGATCCTGATTCGGCATTTCGACGAAGCCAAAGCCTCTCGATCTGCCGGTGACATTATCCTTAATGATCTTGGCCGTATCGACTTCACCAAAACTTTCGAATGCTTGCTGCAATTCCGCCTCTGTCGTTTTGGGCGACAAATTGCCTACGTAGATGTTCATTTTCTCTCCTTGGAAGGGGTTGGAGACGAATTTGGACACACGGCGAGCTCACGCTCCGAGTGAAATCCGTCCGGTCAATTAATACTCCGATCGCCGACAAAAAGATACCGGATGAAAGTGCATGAGCCCTTAGGCGGCAGGAAAACTCCTCTGTAACCTCGACAATGAATGTCTCCTTCCCGGGAGTGTAACCGCACGATGGGATCAGCCGCTATGCAACCCTGCATATATCTTACACGATAAGCACTCCTCCGTCACCGGGCAGGAAGAAATTTCCTCAATCAAAGATATTTGCCTACAGCGGACTCGCTTCCGGCCTGGATCCGTCGTTTCTTCGGCGCTGGCATCTTCGTTGCAATGAAATCAGACCGAAGGAGAGACGTATGAAGGTTGGAATGTACGCGGCCGTAATCGGTTCCCAGGAGCAGCAGAAAAAAATCGACGTGATCGCCAATAACGTGGCGAACGCAAGCAGCCCCGGGTTCAAGAAGGATACGCTTCACTTCGACAACGTCCTTGGCGAGGTGATCTACACCAACCAGGGCCAGGGCGCGTTGCGCGAAACCGGCAATACCCTTGACGTGGCCATTTCGGGCGACGGTTACCTGAAAGTGCGAACGGATAAGGGCGACCTTTATACGCGAGCCGGGAATCTGACGCTCAACAGCGCGAAGAATCTCATAACCCAGGACGGGTGGCCGGTTCTCGGCAAGAGCGGCCCGATCACGATAGAGAAGACCGGGAATGTGCGGATTCTGGACAACGGTCAGATTTTTGACGGAACCACTCAGGTGGACAATCTGGAAATCGTAAAATTCCCGTCGGATGTCAAACTCAAAAAAGTCAAAAACGGCTACTTCGAACCCGAAAGGGCGGATGCCGGGGCTCAGGCGACGGATGCCGTCGTGCGTCAGGGGGCTCTCGAAGAGCCGAACTTCAATCCGGTCGAGGAGATGGTTCGCATGATGGAGGCCATGAGAAACTTCGAGGCCTACCAGAAAACCATCCAGACGTTCGATCGGGACCTTGACGGGCAGCTCATATCCAAACTGGCCGGTTAGGCCCAAACGATTCCGAAACGAACGAAGGCCTGATACGGCCGCAGGAGAAGCTCCATGAGAAGCCTTTGGACAGCAGCCACCGGAATGGCGGCCCAGCAGACGAATATGGACGTGATCGCCAACAACCTCTCCAACGCCAATACGACCGGCTATAAGAAGAGCCGCGGCAACTTCGAAGATCTCATGTATCAGAACATCATCTCCCCGGGCGCCGAGACCGCCAACAACACCAAGATCCCCACCGGAATCCAGATCGGCATGGGAACCCGGACCGTTTCGGTCGACAAGGTCTTCGGCCAGGGCAACTTCACCGAAACCAACAACAACCTGGACATAGCGGTCGAGGGCAAAGGGTTCTTCAAAGTCCTTCGCGGAACCCAGGAAGTCTACACGCGGGCCGGCAGCTTCAAGCTGGACAGCGACGGCTACATGGTCGATGCAAGCGGCAACCGGCTCCAGCCGGAAGTCGCGATCCCCAAGGGAACCGTTTCGATCAGCATCGATTCGACCGGCACGTTCACCGCAACCGATTCGAGCGGCAAAACGCTCACCACGGTCAATATGCGGCTCTACGATTTCCCGAACCCCTCGGGGCTTTCGCCCATCGGCCACAACTACTTCATTCCCACGGCCTCCTCGGGAGACGTCGCCGAGGCCCAGCCGGGAACCGAAGGCATGGGAACCATGATGCAGGGCTTTCTGGAGGCTTCCAACATCAATGTGGTCGAAGAGATGGTCAATATGATCCTGAGCCAGCGCGCATACGAAGCGAACTCGAAAATTATCAAGACAAGCGATGAAATGCTTCACATGGCCAATAACGTTAAGGGCTAATGCTGAGGGAGAATAGAATGCGTTTACTGATGCTCGCGCCGATTGCCGTTTTTTTCTGCCTGGCTCCGCTTGTGCCCGGACCGGTTTCGCCGGAGCCGGCATGGAGCGCTTCCGGATCGATTACGGAAATCCGGGTGCTGAAAAACGTAGCTGTCATGCAGAAAGAAGTGACTCTGGCGGAGATCTGCGACGGGGACAAGCTCCCTCCGGAGTGGAAGGGCCTCATGGGCAGCCTCAACATCGGCGATGCTCCTCCGGCAGGATCGGAAAAATACATAGACCCGGGTCAACTCCGCGCCTACCTGGTTCGGCTCATCGAGTCTCAGGGCCTGGATCCCGCGCAGGTGAAGCTGGAAATTCCGGACAAGGTCATAGTCCGCCGGGACTCCACGCGGCTCACGCAGGAACAGATCGAAGAGATCTTCAAGAAGTTCATATCGGAAAACTCCCCCTGGAAGCAGCATGACGTAACGGTGCAGAGAGTCCATTTCTCCGGACTGCCGGTCATTCCCTCGGGAGTCATGACCTATGAAGTGAACGCTTCGCCCAAGGAACGCTACATCGGCAATGTGACGGTGACCGTGGACTTCTTCGTGAACGGCGAGAAGGTGCGCACGCTGGGAGTCGCGGGCCGGGTCGAAGTCTTCGGAAACGTCTACCTCGCCTCCAGGCCGCTCAAGCAGAATGAAATGCTCTCCGCGGCGGATCTCACCATCCAGAAGGTCAATGTAACCGAATCGGTCGATCGCTTCGCCACCCGGCCGGACCAGGTCGAGAACCGGCGAGTGCTTCGAAATGTAGGAATGAATCAGCCGCTGGAGCTCAAGGACCTCGACAAGCCTCTGGTCCTCAAGCGCGGCGACCCCGTCATGATAGTCTACGATCAGCCGGGTCTCATGGTGACCGCAAAGGGGCAGGTCAATGCCAATGCGGGAATCGGGGACAACCTTGCTGTGACCAATGTTGCATCGAAGAAGACAGTCCATTGTAAGGTCCTGGACGGCCAGACGGTCAGGGCGGCCTACTAGGCGGCCGGCCGCGAAGCTTTCCGGAAAGACGAAGGAGCAACCATGCAGACTCAACAACCCCTCAGACGTTCTCGCAGCGCGATGCTGCTCGTTTCGGCCTCGGTGCTCGCCATGATCGCATCGGGATGCGCCAGCTCGGGTGCGTCCAAAAAGGATGCGGCTCTCATAAGCCCCCCGAAGCTGACTTCCCGCCCGCCGGGCACGCCTCTGCCGGAAGCGGGGCCCCAGCCTTCCTCCCTTGCGCCCACGGGATCGCTCTGGGCCGCGTCCAGCGGTTCGCTCTACTCGGATCTGAGGGCATCGAAAGTCGGCGACGTGGTCACCATTACCATCAGCGAGGAGGCAAAGGCATCCAAGGCGGCAAGCACATCGACGAGCCGCGAGAAGACGATGTCCGGCAACTTCACGTTTGCCGGCGCAGGACTGAACGCCTCCGGGGTTGCCAATCCCAAGGGAGCCGCGGCTTTCGGTCCGTACAGCGGCACATTCGCGAATGGATTCACCGGTGCCGGCGCGACCAGCAAGCAGGACTCTCTGACCGCATACATGAGCGCGACCGTGACCGATGTCCTGCCCAACGGCAACCTGGTAATCCGGGGTTCCCGCTGGACCAAGGTCAACGACGAAATGCAGCAGATGATTCTGGAAGGCGTCGTGAGGCCGGCGGACATCAGCCGCACCAATACCGTGCTTTCGCAAAACGTGGCGGAGGCCAAGATTTTCATGGTCGGCAAGGGACCCGTTACGCAGCATCAGAAGCCGGGTTGGCTTGGTCAGCTTTTTGACGTGATTTCTCCTTTCTGAGACGGGTGAGGACACATGAACGCAAAAGGGCGTCTGTATACCGCGTGCATCGGCCTGGCATTGACACTGGTGCTTGCTTCCGCACCGGCGGATTGTGCGCGGATAAAAGACATAGCCTACTTTCTCGGCTCCCGCTCCAACGCTTTGATCGGCTACGGGCTGGTCGTCGGTCTTAACGGAAGCGGGGACAATACGAACACGCTTTTCACGGTGAACACCCTGGCCAACTTGCTCGACAATATGGGGATTCACGTCGATCCGACACAGACCAAGACGAAGAACGTCGCAGCGGTGATGGTCACGGCGAAGCTCCCGGCCTTTGCCCGCATCGGCGCCAGGATCGACCTCGAAGCATCCTCGATCGGCGATGCAAAAAGCCTCGAAGGAGGCACCCTTCTCATGACGCCTCTCAAGGGGCCGGACGGCAAAGTCTATGCGGTCGCTCAGGGGCCGATCTCGACCGGAGGGTTTTCGGTCTCGGGAGCAAGCGGAAGCAGCGTTCAGAAAAACCATCCGACCGTCGGGTTCATAAGCGGCGGGGCCCTCGTGGAAAAGGAAGTCGCGGTCCAGTACGCGGAATTGCCCGTGCTCGATCTGGTGCTCAAGGCCCCCGATTTCACCACGGCAACCAAGACGGCCTCAGCCATTAACGGCGCCGTCCAGGGCGTTACGGCCAAAGCCGTCGACGCGGGTACCGTGAAGCTGGAAATCCCGCCCGGACAGCGCGGCGACATGGTTGCCATGATCACAAAGATCGAGAATCTGAACGTGCAGCCGGAAGTCGTGGCGAAAGTGGTCGTAAACGAACGGACCGGCACCATCGTTATAGGGGAAAACGTGCGCATCTCTCCCGTTGCAGTCGCGCACGGCAGCCTCACGGTCCAGATCACGGAAAAATCGAATGTCTCTCAGCCTATGCCCTTCAGCCAGGGACAGACTGCCATCACCCCGCAGACGAGCATCCAGGTGCAGGAAGGCAAGGGCGCTCTTGCGGTGGTCGGAGGCGGCATCACGATCGGCCAGGTTATCAAGGGGCTTAATGCCATCGGGGCGACCCCCCGCGATCTCATAAACATCCTGCAGTCCATCAAGGCGGCGGGGGCAATGCAGGCTGAGCTTGAACTGATTTAGGCGGCACACGCGGTTTCCCGGGCGGGGCGACTGCGGGGAAAGGGACACAGTGGAAACGAGCATCACAGGGATAGGCGCGGCGGCGGTGAGTCCGGAGCGGCAGGCGGAAGCCGAAAAGAAGCGGCTGCGCGAGAGCTGTCAGGAATTCGAGTCCGTGATGGTGTCCTACATGATGAAATCGATGCGGGATAGCGTCATTAAGGCCGAAGAGCCGGAAAACGCCCGGGAGATGTACGAGGAAATGCTGGTGGGGCAGGTCTCCAAGCAAATCAGCAAGACTCCGGCTCTCGGAGTGGGAGACATGCTCTGTTCCAGTCTGGAGACCCAGGTGAAGGCGCGCCCTGCCGCCGGCTCCTCGGATAAATCCCTTGCGTCGCAGGCAACGGAGCGGCTGCCGGAAGTACTCTCGGAAAGCGGCGTGCAGCAACTGGGCTTCAAGGCGAAAGGTTTCTTGGCGGACAAATGATATGGGGTTTTCGAAAATTCCAGGAACTCACCCCGAGACAGGAAAGAACACGAGATGGAAACAATGCCTACCGGACCTGAATTGGAGTGCATCGACACCGCGCGTGAGCTGCAGACCATTCTCGAGCGGGAAAAAGACGTCCTCAGACGGTTTGACGGAAATGAGCTCCTCATGCTGATTCCTCACAAGGAGTTCCTCCTCAGTGAACTGAATTCAAAGCTGCACTTCCTGGATGGGGCGCACGTCTCGGTTGCTCTCAAGGATCTTCTTGCCGGGATCGAGGAGTTGAACAGCAACAACGGGCTGTTCATCCGGAGATCCCTGTCCTACTGGCAGGACCTGCTTTCGATATTCGCCCCCCCGAGCTACGGCCCGGGAGGAACGGGCGCGAGCATGGCGCCCCGTTCGAGGGGGCTTACATTCAGCCGGGAGATTTGAGCGATGGCCGGGTTGATCGGTACACTCGAAACGGCAAAAAACACGATTCTGAACACGCAGCTTCAGATCCAGACCTCATCGCATAATATTGCGAACGCCGAGAGCACGACCTACGCGCGCCAGAAGGCCGTCGTGACTTCCAATGCCGCGCTCTATACCTCGAGCGGCTGGCTCGGTTCGGGTGCGAGCGTTTCGGTAATCACCCAGGTTCGGGACGAGTATATCGATAAGCGGGTCGTAACCGCAAACTCCGACCTGTCGCAGTACAGCACGCTGGCAACCGAACTCAACTCCATCCAGGCAACCGTTGCCGATGACGGTGAAACGGGGATCTCCGAGGCGCTCGGCGAATTCTGGGATGCGTGGGATACACTCAGCCAGGACTCGAGCAGCGCGTCGAATAAAACGGGTGTCTACGTGGCGGCGGAGAACCTGGCGAGCACGATCAAGACGACCTATAACCGCCTGAACTCCATTAAGACCACCGATATTCCGGAGAAAATCCAGGACGCGACGGACGAGGTCAACAACCTCCTCGATACAATCGCCGAGCTGAACGCAGCCATCTCCAAGAACGAAACCGACACCGCCCCGGCCAATGATCTGCGGGATTCGCGCTACGCGGCCCTCAAGGAGCTCTCGGCTCTTATCCCCGTAACCTACACCGAAGACTCCGCCAACGGCATGGTCGACATCTCCACGACGCTCGAGGACGGCTCCTCGCTTACGCTGCTCGACGGGACCACCGTCACGGATTTGACGACCACCAATATCGTGGCCGGCGGGGAACTGGGAGGACTCAACAAGGCCCTCACAGATCTGACCGGCTACATGGATCGACTCACGGCTTTTACAAACAGCCTCGTTTCGCAGGTCAACAGCGTCCACACCGTGGACAGTGGCGCGGCCGTTTTTACCATAGGGGCCGACCCATCCACGATAGTCGCGTCCACTACCTTTCTCGACGGCGTGACCACCTCCGCGGAAAGCTCGCGCGCGCTCAACATGGCCACCCTTCAGGGCACGAACATCACCTTTTCCGACGGCAAGGTAGCCACCTTCAGCGGATACCTCAGCGATATCCAAAAAGAGATAGGCTCCGCCGTGAGTTCCGCCAAGTCGAGCGAGAGTTTCAACGAATCGCTCCTGTCCGTGCTCGAAACTCAGCAGCAAGCAGTTTCCGGCGTATCCCTCGAAGAAGAGCTCGTCGACCTGCTCAAATACCAGCAGGTCTATCAGGCTGCGGCCAAAATAATCGAAAAGACCCAGGGGCTGCTCGACACCGTCGTAAACATGGTCAGATAGGTTAGGGGAAGATTACATCATGCGGATCTCATTCGCCCTCCAAAGAGAGACAACGCTTAGTTCGATCAACCGGAAGCAGGAAGATGTCATGCGTCTTTCCGAAGCTATCGCCTCCGGCAAGCAACTCACCGCCGCCTCCGAGGATCCCAGCGCCTGGGCCCAGTCCATGACCGTGAAGCAGGGGCTGAGGGAATACGATTCCATCCTCGAGAACATCGAATTTGCAACGGGCTGGAACAAGAGCACGGACGCGGCCCTCAGCAACCTCTCGAACCTGATCAGCCAGGCTCGCGAGGCGGGGATCACTGCCTCGAGCGGCTCAACCACCGACAAGAAAGCAGCCGTTGTCGCCGAGCTCACCAACATCCTCCAGGATGCCGTCAAGGCGGCCAATGCCCAGCACGGCGAGCAGTATATCTTCGGAGGGACCATTACAAGCACCCCTCCCTACAGCATCAATGACGCCACGGGAGCCGTAACCTACACCGGAGACGAAGCGCATATCCAGGTCAGGACGGACCGGGGGGGCAATGGCATTTCGACGGTGAACCTGACCGGACCGGAAGCGATCTCCTTCACGAACAGCGCCGGGGACACCGTGACCGTTCTCGAGGAGATATGGAACTTGCGCGAGGCGGTGGATTCGGGAGATTCGACCGCGGTCACCACCTCGCTGGCCAATCTGTCCAAGGCCTTCGAATCCGTGAACAGCGAGGCGACGGTGACGGGTGCGCGGCTTTCGGCTTTCGAGGATCAGACCACCGCGATAAGCGTTTTCAAGACAAACGAAAAGACCACGCTCTCCGATCTCGAAGATACCGATCTGGCGGATGCCATCACCAAGCTCGAACAGAGCCAGACCGCATTTCAGGCAGCGCTCCAGGTCACCGGCATGCTCTCGGACCTGAGCCTGACCAACTACATCTAGTTCCGGCCAGCTAAGCGGGCTCACGACAAAGAAAAAAACGGAGAGCGGGAAGACCCTCCCGTTCTCCGGATCACGGCTTATTCCCGGATTGCGCCGGGCGGAATTTTTCCGGAATCCCCGGGACCGCAGGCTTTCGGCATCATTGTCGATCGAACCCGTTGTTCCCGGCGGCTAGGATTGCGCCACCCCTTCCTCTTCCAGAATCTTGCCGAGCAGGCAGGCCGTGTCGCCCACCAGTCCTATGCAGATCTTCCTCCGGCTGTCGGGATTTCCGTAGAAGTCCTTCACCATTTCCCTGTCCTGGAAATTCATGCGTGCTATGTCCCGGCAGTCCGTGCCGCCGTATTGCTGCGTCAGGTTTTCGAATCCCCTGATGAACTTGTGTCCCACCGACCACATCCTCGGGTCTTCCTTGTCTTCCAGATTCCCGCGGCTGAACAGGCTGGATATGAGCGCCATGCCCCCGGTCAGACATCCGCACGTGCGGCAGGTCCCGGCGATTCCGCCCCCGAACGCGCCCAGCGCCTTGAGAACGTCCTGGTTGACGATACCCATCTTTTCCTGGCCCACAGCCAGCACGGCCTGGCTGCAGTGGAACCGTTTCGTGAAAAGATCCATTGCCTTGTTTTTCATTTGTTCGGGGGTCATTGCTCTCTCCATTCGCCTTGGGATTGAAGGGTTCGTCGAAATACGCCGGGTGTTGACCGGACCCGGCCCCGCCAAGTATTTGTCCTGTCAGGAGCTTAAGGATTTCAGCCGGACGAGGAATGGGACGGCAGAGAATAATCGTGGAGATCGAACAAAAAGTTCCTCTAAACTCTTGCCGAATTGCGTTGGAAACAGCGTGATTTTATTCGATGCAGTATTTATTGTCCAGAGGAGTATATTTGGAACGAATTTTGTCTTCCCGCCCGGCGGGCGGCATTGCCCTGCAAAGGAACGGCCATGGCATCCAGGTTTTTCCCGGAAACCCTTTTCAACGAGACTGGAACGCTCTGCCTCGTTTCGCTTCTGGGCTTTGCGCTGTTTGCGCTGGCGGGGTGCGCCGTAACGGGAGGAGTCGCGCGATTTTCTACCCACCCCGCGGAACCGGGGGAGTTGGCTATAGGCGAAGTGGTCGAAACCGAAACGGCGCGCAGGCTCAGTTTCGATGAAATGATGGATAGGCTCCCGGGCGCATCCGTCGTCTACGTTGGAGAAACCCACACCAGCACGGAGGATCATCGGGCACAGCTGGAAATCCTGCAAAGACTGGCACGAAGTGGCGAGTGTGTCGAACTTGGGATGGAAATGTTTCCCCGGACCGCCCAGCCGGTTCTGGACCGGTATGTTCGGGGGGAGATGTCGGAAGAGGAATTCCTGAAGGAGGTCCGCTGGGACGAGGTCTGGGGTTTTCCGTTCCAGCTCTACCGGGGGCTTGTCGATTTCGCGAGGAGCCGTCGCATCCGGATCATCGGGCTGAACGCTCCGCAGGAGGTGGTAAGAAGGATAGCGCGGGTCGGGCTTTCCGGGCTCGAACCCGGGGAGCGTGCGCAGATAGGCCGCGAGTTCCACCTGGACGATCCCGAAAACCGCC
>JAJFVB010000128.1 GCA_021372055.1 Desulfobacteraceae bacterium
ACGGGTCATCGAGGGCTACACCGGCGTGAAGACGTTCATACCCGCGAACCCCCTGTTTGTGACACCCCTGGGGATTGCAATGCACAATCAATGAAAGCAGGAATCTCGGAGACCGGCATCCAGGAAAGATTGTTCCCGGCCGGCTCCCTGGCACTGGAGGAATCATGGCCAATCAGTTTCAACTTCGCTGTTACTCCTACATAGACCGCATGCAGCCTCAGTTCGCATCGTTTTGCGGCACCATCACGCAAGGCGACCTGCCCACGGAAGGCATGGCGGCGCTTTACATCGAGGTAGCCACGGGCAACGAGGTATACCGCCTGGTCGTTATTGCCGTGAAAGCCACGGAAGCAAGACCCGGCGCGCAGATCGTGGAACGCGAATTCGGAATGTTCGAAGTGCATTCCCGCTCGCAGGCCGAAGTCCTCGAAGCCGGGCAGGTTGTCTTGGAACGTTTGAACCTGAAGGTGGAAGACCGGATCAAACCCCAGGTCGCTTCCGTGCAGGTCATCACCAACGTCGACCCCTACCAGGCGCAGCTTCTCAATCGCTTTCGCCGCGGCTCCATCCTCGTCAGAGGCGAGACGCTCCTCGTGCTGGAGTGCGCTCCGGCCGCCTACATCAACTTTGCCCTCAACGAAGCGGAAAAAGGCGCGACCATCAAGCTCATCCATTGTTCTTCACTGGGTCGCTTCGGGCGCATGTGGCTTTCCGGGTCCGAGTCGGAGATTGCGTCGGCCCAGGCGGCGGCGCTTGGAGCGCTCGAGTCGGTTACGGGCAAGGCCGGGAAATAAACGGATTCGGATAGAACATCGAGGCGTGTATGGCCAAAGTCTTTTACACGGAACGCGATATCGACGACCTCCACGAAAAGGGAGTCGCCAGCCTCGACCTGCACGACAATGTGGTCCTGACCGATTTGGCGCGGGACCGTGCCGCAAGGCTCGGCATTCGCCTGCGGCGCCTCCAACCGCCGGAGGAGCCGCAGGCGCCGGAACCTTGTGGTGTGGATGTCCGGTCGATTCACAGCAGCATCAAGGCGATTGTCGTGGCGCGTTTGGGAGACGGGGTGGACGGGCCGCCGCTCGACGCCGTGATCGAGAAAGTGCTCGCCGGGCTTGGCGTTGCCTGACCTTCGGGATTGAATCCCTGCCGGCGCGGGCCGGCAGGCTTGAACGGCTTCGTTCAGCCCTCGCGGCACAGGGAGAGAATTGTGACTTCGCCGCGGCGGTTGAACCGAACCGGCACCTCCGCAACCCAACGGCCCTGTCGTAATCCCATCATGGCGTCGCAGCTGCGAACTCCCTCGCAATACTTTCCCGGGGCGCCGCCGTTTTTTGGGGGAAGAGCGGGCGGAAGCCGGCCGCAACCCGGCCAAGGGGGCTGTTAAGCCTTCTTCTGAACCGCCTCGCCACGGCCGTTGCTTCCGTTATTCCGAAGCCTCTCCCGCACGGACGGGAAGTAATCCAGTTCCGTATGAGGGAGAAAAAGCGCCGCCACGTAGCGGTCCATGTATCCGGGAGTCGATGACAGGTCGAAGTTGGTCATCATCCCCGCCACCCTGCGTTCTTCTTCCAGGAGGTCCCGGGAAAGCGCCAGAAGCGTGGCGCCCCTCAGCGAACCGTTACCCACGAACTGAAATCTCGAGCGCGGCAGGTCCGGCAGAAGCCCTATTGCCACGGCATCTTCAATATTTATGAAGTTTCCGAACCCGCCCGCGAGAATGACCTGTTCGATGTCCTGGAGAGTAAGCCCCACGCTTTCGATAAGCGTCACGTAGCCGGCAAAAAGAGCCGCCTTGGCCCGCATGAGGTTGTCGATATCGGTTTCGCTGATGGCGATGTCGCGCCCCGTATGACTTTCCTTTGCATAGACAAGCGCGTATTCCCGCCCGTTTTCCCCCATGCGGATGCGCTCGGTGCCACAATCCTCCCGGAATTTTCCATTGGCTTCAAGCAGCCCCGCCCCGCTGAGGGCCGCGATCAGGTTTATCAAACCGGACCCGCAAACGCCCTTCGGTTTGGACATGTCGATCGTGAGGATCATGGGCTCGAAAGTCTCGGGATTGATGCTCACCCGCTCGATCGCTCCGCTTGTCGCGCGCATGCCGCACTGTATGCCCCCACCCTCGAAGGCGGGACCGGCGGAACACGCGGTGCACGTGAGCCACTGCTTATTTCCGATAACGATCTCCCCATTCGTCCCGATGTCGATATAAAGGGTCAGCCTGGGGTCCTTGTAGATGCCGGAAGCGATTACCCCGGCCACGATATCCCCTCCGACGAAACTTGAAACCGAGCTGACGCAGTTCATGAAAACGTGGGGAGGCATATCGAGATTCATATCCCGTGCGCGGGCGAGCGGGACGTTGCAGACGGCGGGCACATACGGTGAAAGCCGGATGTTTTTCGGTTCTATGCCGTAGAACAGATGCGTCATGGTCGTGTTCCCGGCAAGAGTGATATGCGAGATGTCCTCCTTGTTCAGGGCAAACCGCTTGAGCAACCGTTGCATGAGATGGTTGACGGTGGCGGCCACAGCGCCCTGAAGCCTCGACAGCCCCCGCTCGCTCTGGCTGTAGATGATCCTTGCGATGATGTCGTCCCCGTAGTTGATCTGCTCGTTGTAGTCCGCCGCCGTGCCGATGATCTCTCCTCCGGCGATGTCTATCAACTGCACCCAGACCGTGGTTGTGCCGATGTCGACGGCAAAGGCGAAGTGCCGCCCCGTCGTGTCCCCGGGCTCAACGTTCAGGAGGTGCGGAAACCGGTATCTCCGGCGCGAAAAATCGAGCGTCGCGGTGATCTCGAAGTTATTCTCCCGCATGACGCGGGCGAGCTTGCGCGTCAGGTGGAAATCGAGGGTTATGTGATGAATGTCGTGCTGCTTTGCGAGAGCCTTTTCGAGCCGCCCGAGGTCGCAGAGGTTGTCCCCGGCGGTCGGACGATGCAGTTTGACGAACCTTTTCTGAAAGGCCGGATTGTAGAGGCCGATTTGCTTCAGGCTCTGGAGATCGATCGGACTCGGCCGGAGTGCTATTCCCTCCCGTCGCCGCATCAATGTCTTCCGGTCCAGCAGGGACTCCGAAGGCACGCGGACCGTCACGTCTCCAACCACCCGGCTGCGGCAGGCGAGCCGGTACCCGACATTCCAGTCGTCTTCCCCTATGGACTCCGCGCCCTCGGCTTCAACTTCGCCCTCTTCCACGACGACGCGGCACTTCCCGCAGGCCCCTTCCCCTCCGCATGAAGCGTTCACGTGAACGCCCGCATCCATTGCGGCACGGATGAGGTTCGCGCCCTCCACAACCTCGACCGTGATGCTGTAAGGATTGAAGGTTACTTTTGGCATGATTCACCTCACATCGAATATCACGTACACAAAACCACCGCCTACACGCAAAGACCCGGTCAAGGCTCCAGCCCTTCCCTTTCCATGGCACGCATCAACGTCAGGCAAAGTTAGCGGGTATGAATTTGAAAGTCGTCCGAGAAGGAACTGGAAGAGAAGTCCATGAGTATCTCGTGGTCCGCGTGGAGCTTCGGGAGATATAATAGGTCACCATGGACGCGACAGGGAAGCAAAATCACAAGAGAGAGCCCCTGTCCGCCAAACTCGGCAGCACGCTTTACGCGGGGGCCACGGCTCCCCACGCTTTTCAAAAGCATTCTAAGGACAGCGCAGCCGCCCCATGCCAAAATAACAGTAAAGATTTCTATTACAGGGGACGATAAATGAAATAACCGGTATATCAAGAGAGGAGAGGGGTCGTGGCAGATCTTGGCGTCAGCGGTATCCTAGGCAGGCATTCCGGGTGGCGAGCCTCCGGAAAGCGCCTGAGCACCTTCCTCCGGGCTTCAGCCTCCCTCAAACACTACACCGGTCTTAATCTCTGCAGCGCCACTTCGACCCCGTTCAGCACCAGAGCAAACACATCTGGCCCGCTGAGCGCGTTGGAGTCCCAAGCAATAGAGACAGCACTAACCCCTAGGGGAGATTACCGATGGCAATGAATCATGCACTGAACACGTACCAGAAAACCGCAGTAGAAACCGCAGACCCGCTCCAGCTCATTATCCTTTGTTACGATGCAGCGATCCGCGATCTCAAAGAAGCCAGGGACCTGCACGAAAAGCACGACATGGACGCCGCTTACCGTAAAATCCGGCATGCCCAGGACATCATCACGGAGCTTCTCGTTGGGCTCGACTACGAACGCGGCGGTGATATAGCGAAAAACCTGAACCGGCTGTACAATTTCGTCCTCAGGCGCCTCATGGGCATCAACAGCCGCGAAGACACCGCCATTTACGGGCACCTGATCAAGATCCTCTCGGAACTGAAAAGCGCGTGGGACGAACTCAAGCTCCGCGCACACGATGCCTCCGGAATGGATGCGGGCGCGCCTGCCAGGTCTTGGCAAGCCTCAGCATAATCGAAACTAACTCAAATCGGGGCGAAAATGTCGCAGGACAGGTTCCTGGAAGCCACACAGATCTTTGAGCAACTCATGAAGTACACCGCACAACTCGCAAACTACGAGAGCGATCCCCGTATCGACGTGGTCGCCCTGAGCCGCGCCTGCAATCGCCGCATACAAGAACTGAAGGGTATTCTTTCCGATTCCGCGCCGCCAAACCGTGATCCCAGATTCGACGGCATGCTCGAAGAACTTCAGCGCCAGGCCCAAATCTGCTCGGATATCCTGCAAAAAGAACGCTCGAAGCTCTCGTCGCAGATGGCATTTATGACCAAGAGCCGACGTGCGGTTCGGGCTTACAAAGCTTAGAAAAGTCCCTGCCGGCATCCGATCCCGGTCTCGGCGCCCCCTCGCCTCCCATCACGCCCGCCCCGTGCGAAGATCCGCATCAGGCCCCGGCGCGTACCTCCGCGAAACCGTACCGAATGCCTTTTCGCCCGCCTTTGCCGGTCCGGCCGGTCTCAGCCTCCGTTCGTATTCTCGCCCGCTATCGCCGGGAAAATGTTTCCCGAAAACAGAAGCGGAACATGCCGCGCGTTAAACCCGATGGCCGTCATGCTTGATTCAAGGTGCGACGTGTTCTTCTTGTCGATGCTCAATCCGGGATTGAACCGGCAGCACAGCAGGTCAGCCACGTACACGATGTGCACCATATCGTAATCGCTCTCGGCGAAATCCGGATCGTGGTGGTGAAGGATCGCCTGCTCTATGCTTCGAGGCAGTCCGAAACGAAGGGCAAGCCGCCCGCCGGCCTCGCAGTGAGTCAGACCGAAAAGCTCTTTTTCCGCATCCAGAAGATCGATGTCCATCTTCTGCAACTGGCGGTAAAACAGCGGGTGAGCATCGTAGACATACTGATCGAGAACGACTTTCCCGATATCGTGGAGCAGCCCTGCGGTGTAGGCGAGGTCCGGAGGCGCTGCCCCGGTCATTTCCGCAAGCCTGCTGCTCAGCGTGGCCGTCCAGAGCGAATGCCGGAAGAGTCCGCCCTTACACAGGGAATACCCCTGGTAAGCTCGCGAGATGAAGTCCTCGAGCGAAAAGGAGAGCGCCATCAACAGCAGGTTCTTTTCACCTATTCTGACCAGGGCCTTTTCGATCGACTCCACCTTCATCCGGGACTGTATCGCAACCGAGTTGCACATCCGTATGATTCTGGCGCTGAGAACCTGATCCTGGACGACTTCCATCGCCAGGTCCCTGAAGCTGCAGTGTGCGCTGTTGATCATGCGGATAATCTTCAGGGCCGTTTGGGGTACCGGGAGCAGGGTTTGTATGACGCGTTCGAGCTGTTCCGGCTCGGGACGCCGCACGGCCTGCGTCGAGAGTCCCTTTGCGCCGGGATATACGATCGGTTCAATCGTCGCGTCCATTGTGCCCAGATTGAGGCTCAGACAACAGGAGTAGTAGCCTCCGATCTCCGAATCAACAATCGGAATGTTTTCGCGATTAAGAATGGATTGAGCTATCTCGGCCGTTCGACCGCCGATATCGAGCACCAGGTCCGATTCCGAAACCGGATCGATCAGCGCGCCGCCCGCGATCGTCGCCACGAGCCTTTCCTTCCTGGCACCCTGCGCCAGGAGGGCTTCGATGAAGATCGGCATGCCGGTACCGGCGCTCACAACGGGATTCCAGCTCAGATCCATGCTGGGCGGCTCCGGCAGGAGCAGATGAATGAGTCCGCCCACACCCGCCGTCCGGTCCCGCATCGCAACTCCCACGCAACTCCCAAGCAAAGCTTGCAACAGCTCCGGCTTGCTCCCGCAGACAACGTAACTCCCAGAATTGACAGTTCTCGATTTCACCTGACCGCTGTTCCAATATTGAAATTACAAATAACGATTCCGAATTTCCCCCGGCCGAATTACCCGCAGGCACATAGTAATTCGGATATCGGGGATATTTCCTACAACCTTTTCCTCGTGCGTCGGAAAAGAGAGCAGAGCAATCCGGGGGCAGATCGCGCAGCCGCCATGGGAGCGTCCGGAGGATTTCCCATATGGTTTCGCGAACAGGCGGGCGTGCAGGTACGCGGCGGGAATACACGCCAAAACCGGGTTGAGCCCGCTTGTCTTAAGCAGGGGTAAGGATGTTTGCCATGGCGGGGCAAAAGGGGTATTATCGCGCAAGAAATGAGGCATTCTTTTTGAGAATCGGCTCGCTACGGAGATCCATTACCGTAGGCCGATTCTTCTTATTTGTTAAGCCTTCTACACCTTAGGCACGAGAATTGCCTCATCCAGCTCCGGTCCAGGCTCACCCCCTGGGCGGAAGTCATTCTTGTGTTAGAATCATTGCTACACGGAGCACGTTCTTCATGCGGATTGTTCTTAGGAATCTCAGGGTCAGGCTGATCGCTTTGCTCACGGTGGCGATCGTGCCGGCGATAGTCCTTGCTTCATACAACCTGGTCAAAGAATATCAGGCGACAAACTTCCGGATCCGGCAGGACACTCAGTACCTGACCCGGATCGCCGATGAGAAGATATCACGGCTGATCGGCAACGCGCAGCAACTCGTCACACTTCTGGGGAACATACCGCCGTCCGTCCCGCAGGGTTTCGACTTCAGCGCGATCATGGCCGATCTCAGGAGCGGATATCCGAATATAACCGATATAATCGTTGCCGCATCCGATGGACGGGTGATCTACGGAGCTTCCTCCGAGGAGATATCGGGGGATATGCGGGAGGCGGAATGGTTCCATCGCGCCGCGGAAGCGAAGGATTTCATCCTCGGAGAGTTTCGACTGACCAGTCAGGCGCATTTTTCCTCGCTGATTCTCGCAGGCCCCAGATATAACGAATCCGGAGAGCTCGACTCCGTGATCTGCGTAGGCATCGATCCGGCGTCCTTCGAACGAATTGCCGCAAGCCTGCAGCCGCCGGAGGGGTGGGGTCTTTCTTTGAGCAACGCAGCGGGGAGGATCCTCGCTCGATACTCAACCGGAGCGAAGCCCGCACCGCAATCTCCACCCCAGGAACACGGGACCGGCGCCAATCTTGACGTTTTGTCCACAGCCCCCCGGACGATCCTCGACGCGGACGGGGTCGAACGCGTATACACCTCTTCAATTCTCAGAACAAATGTGCCGCAGGGGACTCTTTACATCAGTGTCGGCGCGCCCGCCTCGATTTTCAGCAAGGCCCGGCAGAACCTCGCGATATGTCTTTTCGGCCTCGCTCTCGTCGTTTTGTTCGCGCTTATGGCCATGATCGTCGGGAGCCAGGTTCTCATCCTGAACAAGGTCGACACGCTCATCGTGGCTACGCGCCAACTCTGCAGCGGGAATCTCAGCGTGCGGACGGGGCTTTCCCATTACGGCGGAGAGTTCGGGCAACTGGCCGCCGCGTTCGATCAAATGGCGGAATCCCTTGAGGTGCAGGAGATCGTGCGCATGCGATCCCAGGCCGCTCTCGGAGAAAGCGAGCAGCGGTTCAGAACCGTATTCGACTGGGTCAACGACGCCATACTCGTTATCAACCACTCGACCGGGGCCATTCTCGACGTCAACCAAACGGTGTGCGAACTCTTCGGATACACGCGCGAAGAGGCGCTGAGGAGAAACGTATCGGACTTCAGCTCGGGCGTGACCCCGTACACCGACGTTGAACTCATGGAGTTTCTGGGCAGGGCCATCGAGGAAGGACCGCAGCTGTTCGAATGGAATGCCCGGCGCAGTTCCGGAGAGCTGTTCTGGTGCGAGGTGAGCATGAGATCGGCCATGATCGGCAGCAGGAAAAGGCTGCTCATGACCCTGCGCGACGTGACCGAACGCAAGAAATCCGAGTTGGCCCTTCGCGAAAGCGAATCAAGGTATCGCGCTTTTATCACCAACAGCACCGAAGGGGTCTTCCGTCTGGAACTGAGAAAACCCATTCCCGTGACCCTTCCCCTGGACGAACAGGTCGGCCTGATGCTCCGGAATGCGTACCTGGCCGAGTGCAATGACATAATGGCCCGGATCTACGGGATGCGAGTGGCGCGCCACATGATCGGCCAGCGCCTCTCGGACGTCCTCCCGGACTCCGATCCCCGCAGTGTTGAATACCTCCGGTCCTTCGTGACCTCGGGATACAGGCTCACGGATATCGAGTTCACCCTCGCCGGAAGAGGCGGCAAGAACATAGTCCTGCTGAGCAGCCTCGTCGGTGTCGTCGAAAACGATATGCTGGTGCGAGCCTGGGGCGTGCAGCGCAACATCACGGAGCAGAAGATGTCGGCGGAGGAACTGAGGTTTCTCAGCCAGTTCAACCAGGAGATCATCTCGAGTGCCCGAAACGGCATCGTCGTATACGACACCGAGCTGAACTATCTCGTCTGGAACAGGTTCATGGAGGAACTCACGGGAGTTCCCGCAAAGGACATCCTCGGGAAAAACGCCCTCGAGGTCTTCCCTCACCTCCGCGAGCACGGAATCGACCTGCTTTTGGCCCAGGCAAGAGCCGGGAAAAGCTGCCGCTCCCGCGACGTCCACTTTACCGTGCCTCATACGGGGAGGGAGGTGTGGATGTTTTCAACGTTCGGCCCGCACACGGACCCGGACGGCAACAATATCGGGGTGATCGAGATAGCAACGGACATCCAGTCCCGCAAACAGGCCGAAGAAGAGGTCGAGCGGCTCAGCAGGCAGCGTCAGCTCATACTCGATGCGGCCGACGAGGCCATAATCGGGCTGAACCTCGAAGGCTCGATCATCTTCGCCAATCCGGCTTCGGCCCAGATGTTCGGTTACGCGCCTCACGAACTGCTCGGGCAGGAGCTTCACAAACTGATCTTCCACGCAAGGCCGGACGGCTTCCCGTGCCGGGATGCAGACTGTCCCATGAAGGTCACCATCGAGACCGGATCTCCCTGCCGGGCGCGCGACGATATTCTCTGGAGAAAAAACGGGGAGCAGTTTCCGGCGGTCTATTCGAGCACGCCCATCATCGAGGCCGGGAAGATTACCGGCGCCGTCGTGACGTTCAAAGACGTTACGGAACAGAAATGCGCCGAGGAAACCCGGGCAAAGCTGGAAGCGCAGCTGCGCCAGGCTCAGAAGATGGAAGCTATCGGCACTCTTGCGGGGGGCATTGCCCACGACTTCAACAATATCCTCACTCCCATCATGGGCTATTGCCAGCTGGCCCTTTCCGAAACAGACCCGGAGAGCAGCCTGCACAGGCAGATAGCGCAGGTGTTCCAATCCAGCGTCCGGGCACGGGATCTGGTCAAACAGATTCTTGCCTTCAGCCGCAAGGGCGAGCAGCAGCGAAGGGCCGTTCAGGTAAGCTTCATCGTAAAGGAGGCGCTCAATTTCATGCGTTCCTCCCTTCCCTCCACCCTTGAAATTCGCCACGAAATCGACCAGGACGCCCTCATGTGCTCGGTCATGGCGGACCCCACGCAGATCCATCAGATCATTATGAATCTGTGCACCAATGCCGCCCATGCCGTAGGGGAGCAGGACGGAACCCTGGTCGTCAAACTCAGCCTCATGGCTGTCGCAACCGATGCCGAGTATCCGAATATCCGGCCCGGCATGTACCTGAAGCTCTCGGTCTCGGATACGGGCTGCGGCATGGACGAAAGCGTCCTGCAAAGAATCTACGAGCCTTACTTCACGACCAAGGGAGCGAGCGAAGGCACCGGCCTCGGGCTCTCCGTCGTTTACGGAATCGTGAATACCCTCAGGGGCACCATCGCGGTGCGGAGCAAGCCGGGCAAGGGCACAACCTTTACGATCCTCCTGCCCCAGGCCGACGAGAGCGAATTCAACATTGCCGACACGATGCCGGACCCGCTTTCCGGGACCGGACGCATCCTGCTGGTCGATGACGAAAAATCGGTGGTCGACGTCGTAAAGGAAGTCCTGGAACAGATGGGCTACAACGTTGTCGCCCGGTACAGCAGCCTGGACGCCCTCGAAGCTTTCCAGGCCAATCCCTGGAGATTCGACCTCGTGATGTCGGATCAAACGATGCCGCAGATGACGGGGATCGATCTGGCGAAGGAGATGCTCAAGATCCGGCCCAATACTCCGATCGTATTGTGCACGGGAATGATTGACACGGCCTACAAGGAACGGGCGCTCGAAGCCGGGGTAAAGGCCTTTCTCGTCAAGCCCCTGATATTGCACGAACTTGCCGAAACACTCAAAAAAGCTCTCGAAAGCAATGTAAAGGATCTGGTCAGCGTAATAGGGAACAGACCCCTGCGGTAGGCATCTCAAGAAGAAACCCCGCAGGCGGGTTTTCCCGAATCCTGTGCCGATGATTTCTTCCGCACCCCACGTTTAACGGGTTGCCGCGGAGGTCTTGTCCCGCACCGCCGACTGCAGGCTTGCCAGCGTCTCGTCGCAATGCGCCATCACTTTCCTCTTCTGGCCCAGGGAAAGCTCCAGTGATTTGACATTTGTATTTTTCCTCGAAAGTTTGACCACTTCTGCCGTCACACCTTCGAAGTCTATCCAGGCGGCTTCGGCTTCCTTTACCGTGTGGCGGTTCTGTTCCGGCACCAGTTCCTCAACTTTTTGGAGATCCTGCCTGGTAAGGCCGTTCAGCCTCGCGATCTCTTTTTCCATCCGGTCCATGTCCTCATCGCCCGCCGCCGCGATGTGCGGCCCCATCAGTTGCTGGATCTTGAATCCATCGATCATGGCCTCCGCAACCAGTCTCAGGAATTGAGCCTCCCGGTCCGCCTGCACTCCGGCCTTTGACACCAGTTCTTCGATGCTCTTCTCGAACCGCTCCAGGGCCCTTCTGCCCTGACCGAACGAGAGCTTGGAGGCCTTGATGTTCGTGTTTTCGACAGAGAACTCGAGGATGACCTTGTCAAGTCTTCTCAACTCAACCCAACAACTGTCGAACTCCCTCAACAGTCCGGTTTCCCTCGGGATTTTATCCTCTTCAACGAGCTGTCCGAGAACAACACGGTCGCCCTCGACAGCGTCCGAAGCCTTAATCGATTCGTCGGCAAGAAGTCGCGACAGTTCGTCGGTTTCGGCCATAACGGCGCCCTTTTCAATGTCGGCGGACTTTAAAAGATTTATCCGCATTCGTGCCAGCAGCTCCTCCTTCTGACCCGACTTCAGAGCATTTCCTTCCAAATCCGGATTTGAGCTTTTGTATTTTATGCCGATAATAGTCAGGAACAGCATTACAATCAGGGCGCTTGCAACGGACAGGAGAAGGGACCTGCCGCGGGAATGTTCCTTTCTCATTGGAAGTCCTCCGGGGTGACCTTTAAAAAGGAAAATTAACGGCGCTGCCGCACCGGATTTATAGCACTACGGGGAGCACCACTACAAATGAAAGAAGCGGCTTTGGAAAACCCCCGCGATACTGCTGTACTCTTCCATACGGGTAGCAGGGGAATACCTTACTGTAGACTTGATAACAGAAATTAAGTATAACGCGAACGCGAACTCTCCGGGCATTTTTGCTTAAGGAGACATAGTAAAGAACTCGGGCGGGGGAGGTGCCACAGCCTTCGGCACCGTTCGGAAACATTGCCTGCTAACCGGAATCACCTAATGTCACAGACGGGTACCAGCAAAAATACACTCTCAAGCAACGATCAGAGTCCTCTCATTTCTTCTTCCACGCTCCTGCTCGCACTCGGCGCTTTGGGAATCGTCTACGGAGACATCGGCACAAGTCCGCTCTACGCCATCCGCGAGTGTTTTCACGGTACACATGCCGTTCAACTGACCGAAACGAACATCTTCGGCGTCCTGTCCCTGGTTTTCTGGTCGATGACGATGGTAGTCTGCGTCAAGTACGTCATTTTCGTCATGCGCGCGGACAATCACCACATGGGGGGCATCTTTGCCCTGCTTGCCCTGATTCCATCGAATCCCGGCAAAATATCCCCGAAGCTTTATTCCGTCGTCGTGCTCGCCGCAATTTTCGGTTCCGCGCTTCTCTATGGCGACGGCGTGATAACCCCTGCGATTTCAGTGCTTTCCGCCGTCGAGGGTCTGGAAGTGGCCACGGAAGCGGCCAAGCCGCTTGTCGTTCCGCTCACCTGCACGATTCTTCTTGTGCTCTTTCTCGTGCAGCACCGGGGCACAGGCCTCATCGGAAGCGTTTTCGGGCCGATCATGGTGATCTGGTTCATTACAATCGCGACTATGGGGATAGCGCAGATCGTCCAGAGGCCGGACATCCTCCAGGCCGTAAACCCCATCTATGCTTTCAGGTTCTTCGCAGCCAACCACCTGCACGGAATCGTGGTGCTCGGCTCCGTGGTCTTGTGTATCACGGGCGGCGAAGCCCTTTATGCCGACATGGGGCATTTCGGCCGGAACCCGATCCGAATCTCCTGGCTCTGTCTTGCATACCCGGCCCTTCTCTCCAACTACTTCGGACAGGGAGCCCTGCTCCTCACCGATCACAGTTTTGCCTTCAATCCCTTTTATGGGCTTGTTCCCAGGACTTTTCTCTATCCCATGGTCTGCCTGTCGACCATTGCGACGATCATCGCCTCGCAGGCTATGATCTCCGGCATCTTCTCCATCACCCAGCAGGCGATTCAGCTCGGATTCTGCCCCCGCATGCAGCTTGTCCACACTTCCCGCGAAACGCAGGGACAGATTTACATACCCGAGGTGAATTATCTCATGATGGTCACCTGCATCAGTCTGGTGCTCATATTCCAGAAATCGAGCGGGCTGGCCGGAGCATACGGCATCGCAGTAACCGCGGACATGGCCTTTACATCGATTCTTTTCTTTTTCGTCGTCACGCGAACCTGGGGGTGGTCGATGGCAAAGGCCGTACCTCTTCTGGTTCTTTTCCTGATCTTCGATTTTTCCTTCTTCGGAGCAAATCTGCTTAAAATTTTCGACGGAGGGTGGATCACCCTGACCATTGCGGCCGTAGTGGCGACGGCCCTTACCACCTGGAGGGACGGTCGCGCGGCCCTTGCGAAAATAATGGCCGGCTCGCGCCTTCCCGTCGACACATTCCTGGAGGACGTGGCCCGGCACAAACCCATCCGCGTGCCCGGCACGGCCGTTTTCATGTCGGTTTCGCCCCTCGGCATCCCGATCTCCCTGCTCCACCACTTCAAGCACAACAAGGTGCTCCATGAACAGGTGGTCATCCTCTCTATTCGCTCGGCGGACATTCCCACCGTTTCCGACCAGAACAAGGTCACCCTGGAGGAACTCGGCCAGGGCTTCTATCGTCTGACCGCGCTCTACGGATTCATGGAGAAGCCGGACGTTCCGAGGATTATGGAGCTTGCGTGCGCCAAGGGGCTCCAAAACGATCTCCACACCACCTCCTACTATCTGAGCCGGGAGGTTCTGCTCACCGGAGGCGATTCGAACCTCATGAGGTGGCGTAAGGCGATTTTCGCATTCATGTCCCGCAACGCCCGGACGGCCACGGCCTATTTCGACGTTCCGCCGGATCGTGTCGTCGAACTGGGCGTACAGATAAGGCTCTAAGCGGGCAGGATCAATCAGGGAGCATCCGGGCATCAGTCGCGAAACATAAAGTACGGCACGAACTCCGGTTCCGGTGGATTTACAGCGGAATAGCGACCCATATCCGAGTCATAATCCCTCAGAAGAGGGCTCAGGTATGCCTCGGCCATCCGCCTTGCCCCGGCATCGGATTCCACCGTGTAGACCCAATCCATGACCACGCGGTCGATCTCCGAGGGCGCAAGACGGGTCCGGACATCCGCCCAATCCCGAAGAGGGATGGGGTCCACGGCCCACTTTCCATTGATGATCTCTTGTGCCCCAGCGGTAAGGATCATGACGCCCAGCGTGATGTCCTCCGGGGCGCTCACCTGCCCTCCGCTCCACAACTGCTCCGCCACCCGGTTCGGGTCCACGCTCAATGCTCCATAGAGCCTCCCCGCGCCCATGATCACGTCCACAACGCGGTTGCCCTCCGCAATATCCAGCGGGGTCCTGAAAAAATCGAAGCGCGGCGCCCTTCCCGAAGCGGCATCCCCTGCCCTCTGCAGCTTCGGCGTCTTTCCTAGCAACTCCTCGACCGCATCGAACCATTCTCCATCGAGACACCTGGACCCGGACGGGCATTGTGCGAGCCAGCCGTTTCGAACTACGGCCGCGAGGCGCGCCCTCACCCTCGCAGCTTCGGCCTGCGCAAGCCGGAAAAGATGCTCCAGAAAAGTATTCCCTATAATCTCCAGCGCGTTGTCCTCGTTTCCTCCCGAACGGATTTCCAGTCCCAGATTGACGTAGGCAAGCGCTTTTTCGACCGCGTTTTTCAGAGCGCCGGCATTGTCGAGCGGCACCTGGTCCGCGACGATTACCTTGTTCCCGAGGGATGCAAGCTCGAATTGCAGCGCTTCCGCGACATCGGTCCTGTCGACTCTTTTCAAAACACGGCCGAGCAGATCGGACTCGCGCAAGAGGGCAAGCGCCAGCGACGGCGCGACCTGTCCCTCTTCATCGGCCGGGCGGGGGGACAATACCTTCCCCGGCTCGTTCGCCCCCGGGTCGGTGTAAATCCGGAGAGCATCGTAGAAGTCCGGAACGGCATGATCGGCAAGCCGTGCACTATGAAACCGATAGGCATCCTCTTCCGTTTCTTCCTTCAGGGCATAGAGGACGCCGTTCATAAGTTCCTTAAAGAAGCCGTAGCTGGTCTCGTAAATCACTGTGAGCAGGTGCATGAGCAGATCGTCGAACTGAGGGTATTTCGCCTCCCAGAAGTAAACATCGTCCAGCGTCTTTGGCGGCAGCGACTCTCTGGCTTCAAGCATGTCGATATCCTCCGGGGGAATATCGACCGTGATCCATTCCTTGAAAAAGCTCACGAGCAATTCGAAATCCGCGTGTGAAATCCAATCCACGAGTTTTCTGTTGCTTGCCTTCGACAGCCGTTCGAGCCAGGTCAGGGACCTCGCGGGTTCGATGGCGTCCTTTCGCCACCATTGGAGATCGAAGATATGGTTAACCTGCTCAAGGCTCGCAAGACCGAGAATCGGCAAAGCATCGTCGGGGCCGATCTCCTGGAGAGTGAAAAATAAATCGTTGGCGTCCATGGCGGCAACGACGGACTCGCTGTCCGTCCTCTCCAGGATCAGATCCATTCTCCTTTTTGCGGGCAACCGCATCAACTCGCGCGCAAGCTCTCGCACGGGAAGCCTTTCAAGTCTTTTCTCGTTGAGGTCTAGAATATTTGCGGGCATTACGTCTCTCTCCGATCCGAAAAAACACAATTCTGAAAATGAATGCAGCCGTGCGCGGTATAACGCTCCGTCCACTGCACATTAAACGCAGCCCGGCCCCGCGGCAAGCGGGAATCGATCCGGCCGAGGCTCATCCGTTCCGGGAGTTTTGCACGGCCGATGATAATTCTAAGAACAGCGGGACAAAACACAGGCCACGGCCTTTTTCCGCGCCCAGATCCCGCGGCGGTCGTTTTTCCCCTCCAGAAACGGAGCCGATCGGCCGAACATGTAAAAGAGCCGTCTTGATCTTTTTGCGGATTACTGTTCTTGAATTATGGCGCCTTTGACAATAGTATAGAGTAGCGGTAGGAGCATAGGGCCTCCCGGGACTTCCCGCGAGAGCCCGCGATACCGCATAGACCGGCAACGTGACCGTTTCTCAGCTTATGGAACGCAGCCTGGCCGACCGGAGGGCTGTTCCGAAATGAGTTCGGCCTCAATTGGATTGGAGGAACCGCTATGAGAAAAGCAATCGTAGTCCTGACCGCGTTTGTCATGCTGGCCCTAACGGCCTTGCCGGTGCTCGCGGACGATGACAGACTTCCTCCCGACCCGTCCCTTTCGGGTGATTTCATGAGGCCCTATCAGGGCGAACGGATCCTGGCGGATGTGTTCCTGATCAGGCCCATCGCATTCGGGGGCGCGCTGCTCGGGCTTGCGGCAAGCGTCGTTGCCTATCCGGTAGCATCGCTTTCAGGCAGCCAGGATCGGGTAACGGAATCCCTGATAGAGGAACCCTGGTGCTATACGTTCAAAAGACCCGTGGGCGATATAGACTTTTAGCGCCCCACGGCACCGGACGGGCGATTTCCGTTGCACATGAGGCATAAGAAAATCGCGCTCACCGGCGGAATTGCGACGGGGAAGACAACCGTCGCAAACCGTTTCCGGGAACTCGGCGCTCTAATCCTGGACGCGGATGAATATGCGCGCAGAGTTGTCGAGCCGGGGACTCCGTCCGCGGCGGCGTTGCGCGAACTCATCGGTCCCGGCTACTACCACGCCAACGGTACGTTAAAAAGGCGGGAACTCCGCGAACGTATCATCGAAGACCCCGCCCTGCGCGATCAATTGGACGCGGTGCTCCATCCGTTCATCCTCCAGGCGATGTGGTCCGAATGGGAAAAGCGCAGAGAACGCAACCCCGGGGCCGTCATAATCTTTGATATTCCACTCCTGTTCGAAGGTGGTTTCGACCGCGATTTCGATGTGATCATCCTCGTATTCACTCAGCCCGGCATCCAGGCCCGAAGGTTGGCGGAGCGCGATTGCATAAGCCTCCCCGAGGCTCAACGCACCCTTTCCATTCAGTTTCCGATCGAGAGCAAGAAAGTCCTCTCCGATTTCGTAATCGAAAACTCCGGCAGCCTGGAAATTACCCTGGAACAAACCGACAAAATCTGGAAGACGCTAAGCGAATAAACCGGCCCTTCGCAGCCTTTGACCTTCAACGGCCCCGGTCAGGACTGCGTTTACTTTCATCCATTCTGGAGTATAATTTTTCCTTCGGCAACGTTTCGCGACACTTTTCGGATACGGAGGAGAAAATACGCCATGGAAGAAACCATCAGGACGCTTGCGATGCTCAAGGCGCGGCATTTCAGCGCAAGGCTTGACGCTGTCAGGCTCCGAACCGGAAAGATCACGGAACGCATCAAAATTGAGCACCCCGAAGCCGCCGCGATTCTTGCGTTTCAGGACCGCGACAACATCCTCATGGTCCGGCAGTGGCGCTACGCCATCGGATGCGAGACGCTCGAGATCCCGGCTGGCAAAGTCGATCCGGGGGAAGCGGTGGAAGCCTGCGCGCGCCGCGAATTGTTCGAGGAAACCGGCTACAGGGCCGCCCGCATGACGGAAATCTTCAATTATTTTCCTGCGATCGGCTATGCCAATGAGGTCATTCGCATTTTCGTCGCCACCGGTCTTGAACGCATATCCGACCGGGAGGACAAGGACGAAATCTCCCGCGTGGAACTCGTCGGACTGGAGGATGTTTACGGACGGGTTACTCGAGGCGAAATCAGAGACGGCAAGACCGTGATAGGGCTCTCCCTTTTCCGCGCCAAACTCGAAAAGGGTGAAATACAGGACCGTTTTTTCAGTTGATTCCCATGAAAAGAAAGATACCCATAACCCGAAGCGGCTACCGCCGCCTTGTACATGAACTGGCGCACCTGCGGCGCAATGTCCGCCCCGAGGTGCTCGAGGAACTGCAGGAAGCCAGGGGTTACGGCGTCAAGATTGAAAATCAGCAGTACCTGCTTGCACGCGAAAAGCACCTGAGCCTCCAAAAACGCATCAACGATATAGAAGACAACCTCGAGCGCTGCGAGATCGTGGTCGGACGCAAGTTTTTCATGAAGCAGGTGGGATTCGGCACTTCGATCACGCTTCTGAATTCGGAATCGGGAGAAATCAACCGCTACGAAATGGTCGGACCTCTCGAATCGGACATTTCCGAAGGCAAGCTCTCCGTGGAATCACCCGTCGGCAAGGCCGTGATGGGTCGCCGGGAAGAAGAGGAGGTCCTTGTCCTTACGCCCTCCGGACCCCGCATTTTCCGCATTCTATCGATCGAAATCTAGCGCATCAATTGCGTTCAAGATAGAACTGAGGGGGGCGCTCTGGCGCTTGCGACCCGGCCAGCGGCCCGTCAACCCTCATCCCGAAAGGAAACCGGAAAGATGACTGACTTTGACCGTAAGCTCAACCGGCTTTACCCTCAGCTTGAAGTGACCCGCATAGACCCCCGGAAAAGGGTCGGACTCGTCGTCGTCCTGACGGGATATGGGAAGGGAAAGACTTCATCGGCGCTCGGGATGGTGCTCCGGGCCTGCGGTCACGGCATGAAGGTCTGCATGATCCAGTTCATGAAGGGCGATATCTTCACGGGCGAATGGGAAGCAGTCAAGAAGATGGCCTGCGATGTCGAGTTGATTCCATCCGGCATGGGATTTTGCGGCATACAGGGCAATCCCTTTACGCATGCACAGCACCGGGAGGCGGCCCAACGCGCGATTGTTCTCGCCAGGCAGCGGATTACATCGGGCGAATACGGCCTCATCGTGCTAGACGAGATAAACAACGCGGTCCATCTGAACCTGGTGGATCAGGCGCAGGTCATCGACCTGATCGAGAGCAAGCCGCCTCTCCTGCACCTGGTGCTTACCGGCCGCGACGCAACACCGGAAACAATCGCGCGAGCCGATACGGTGAGCGAGGTCAAGGAAATCGCCCACGCCTACCGTAAGGGCATCGAACCGCAACCGGGAATCGATTTCTGAATTTTCCAATACCGCATTGAGGGAAGGAAAAGCGGCCGAACTCAGCCGAGGACCAGGAAAACCTGCTCCGACCGGATGCTGCAATCCTTGAACGGAGCCTCGGCGTCCATGACGGCGCCGTCCAGTTCGGCTTCGAGTATCGCAGGTTTGAGCAATTCGCACCGGGTCTCGAAAAAGTCGCGAAGATTCGCCCCCTCCAGGAGGATCCCCCGCGCAAGCAGTGCCGGCCCCATGTCTTCGGCAACGCTATTGAACAGTTTCAACCGCACCGTTACGGTACGTTCTTCGTCGAACAGCGTGCTCCGCCCCCCCCCGTCCACGCGGGAGCGCAACGAGGCTATCGGGCTTCCCTGCCGGAATATCGCGCCCGCAAGCCCGGGCAGGGCGGCGGAAAGCGCTATTACCGAACCGCTTCCGATATATTCCTTCCGGGCGTCGTCCACGGCCCCGCCGTTATGGAAGACCGTCTGCACCCGCGTCCGAAGGTACCCGGGGGAAAAGCCCGCAAGGAAAAGCACCTCCTCAAGCGGCAGGCCCGCTGCGACATTGAGGAGAAATCCCTGCTGAAAAAGGGCCAGGAAACGCTTGACGAGATTCGCTTCCACCTTGAGTCGGAGCTTCGGAACTGCGGCAATCACCGGGCTTCTCCAGGCTTGCGGTCAGACGACGGCATTCTTTCCGTTTGTCAGTTGAACGGAAAAGTCGAGGATCTCGGAACTCTCCCGGTAGGCCTCCCTGCAAAAGCCGCCAAGGTGACGAGCGCTACGCTCGAAATCCTCGGCAAAGCTCTTCAGGTCGCCGCTCCGGTAGAACTTCTCGTAAATCTCCAAACCTTCCCTCAGGGTCGAAAAAATCTCGCCCGAATTCGGGTTCATCCCGGTGATGGCCGCGTAGAGTTCCGGGTTCTGCGCCAGTATCCGGCCCACCAGGTTCATTTCTATCCTGTAGCTCGGACTTGTATATTCCATAGTCTCCGCGATGTCTATGTCAAGCCGGCGCAGGGTCCTTCCGATGAGCATCGTCGTGAGGTGAAACAGGACCTGGATGATGCTCATCATCCGGTCGTGCTCCTCCGGACTGCACTCTTTAACGCGGATCCGGCTGTCCGAGAAAAGGCCGCGAAGCCACGCCCAGTCGGCCTCGTCGATCCGAACCGGGCATGCGACAAGCGTCTGTCCGACAAAACTCGAAACGCGTCCGCCGAACATGGGATGAAGTCCGACAACGAAAGCCCTGGACTTGAGCATCTCCCGGACCGGTCCCGACTTGAGGCTGGTAAGGTCCATTACGAGCTGATCCGGACGTATGACAGAGAGGAGTCCCCGTATGATTTCAACCGTTTTGTGCAGCGGAACGGCGAAAAGGACGATATCCGATGCCTTCACGACTTCTTCGGGGCTCAAGTCTGTTCCCCGATCGCCCACCACGACCCGAAACCCGAGGGACTGGAAGAATCCGGAAAAAAGCCTTCCCATTTCACCGCATCCGCCGACGATCCCCACAACCGACCCGGTGTTCCAGCGCGGGTTTACGGTCGCGGGGCTCGAAAAGTGAGGGTTATCCATGTCCTTTCTCCATTGTCTTCCGCCGGACAATGCCCAAGCAAGGTCCCGCGGCTGGAATCGCCGTTAAGGCGGGTCTATATAAACCGGTCGACCGCTTCCGCAACCCGGCGGCAATCCTCGACCATTTTTGAGAAATCCTTTGGACGAAGCGATTGCGGGCCATCGCTCAAAGCCTCCTCCGGACGCACATGGACCTCGACCAGAAGCCCGTCCGCACCCGCCGCAATCGCCGCTTTCGCCATCGCCGGAACCAGATCCACCCTGCCCACGGCATGACTCGGATCGACTATCACGGGAAGGTGTGTCAGCTGCTTCAAAAGAGGCACGGCGCTGATATCCAGCGTGTTGCGCGTCTCGGTCTCAAAGGTCCGGAGTCCCCGCTCGCAAAGGATCACCTTCTCGTTGCCCTGAGCCATGATGTATTCGGCCGACATGAGGAACTCTTTAATGGTCGCGCAGAGGCCTCTTTTGAGGATCACGGGCTTGTCGATGTTCCCCACTTCAGTCAGTAACCTGAAATTCTGCATGTTCCGCGTGCCGATCTGGACGATATCGGCGTACTTGCAGACCAGCACCGTATCTCGCGGGTCCATCAGTTCGGTTACCACCATCATGCCGTGACGGTCGCGAACGCTGGCAAGAAACTTCAATCCCTTTTCGCCCCAACCCTGGAAAGCATAGGGGGACGTGCGAGGCTTGAATGCCCCGCCCCTCAGGAACTTCACTCCCGCCGGCTGGATCGCATCCGCTATTTCGTCAAGCACCTCCCTGCTCTCGACCGCGCAAGGACCCGCAATGATCTGGATCTGCTGGCCGCCGATTTCGGAGCCGTTAACCCGTATAACGGTATTTTCCGGTTTGAACTCCCTGCTGACCAGTTTGTAAGGCTTGAGTATGGGCAGCACCGATTCCACTCCGGGAAAGGACTGCATCGGCAGTTCCGCAATTAGCCGTTCGTCGCCGATTGCCCCAATGATCGTCCTGTGTTCGCCCTTCGAGATATGGGCCCTCAGACCCATGTCCTCAAGACGCTGAACGATCCTGGACAAGTCTTCCTCCTGGTGATCGGGCCGCAATACGATAATCATGACGTTTGTACCTCCTCCTAAAACATTGCCGATTCCTTCGATACCCCCGGCCGAACCGCCGGACGGAAGCATCAAAAAACAAAAAAGCCGTGAGCACCTCAGGCACTCACGGCTTCCAACACTTACACGGCTGGATACTTTTCAGGAGCAGAGCATACCCGAGGCGTTCCCTTCGGAGGGATAAAAATAAAAGCAATAATAATACAGCCGGGTCGTCATGCTTTCTCCTGTCAGTTCTACTGAATAGAAAGGATCATCTCGTTTTTGTCAAGAAGAATTATTCCCATGTCCTTGTCCGGACCGCGGGAAATATCGGCTGACAGCCCGCATTTGCGCCGCTAAAAAAAAGTACTTTTCCGGAAACGCCTCAATCCGCGAAACACTACTGCCTAACGTCTTTCTGGGAGGCTTTACCGCCTCACCGGATTCTCTCCGATTGAAATTCGACCCATTCTCAAAGGATCGCGCGCTCCGACGATAAATCGAATCAGCGCACCCGCGCCCGAATCACCGTGGACAATATTTGCCCCGTCCACCGGTCCGCTTTTTTGTGGACAACGCCGCTCATTTTGGTTACTTGCGTATTGTTTTTATTGCGACTTCGGGTCGTGACTCTGCACAGTGGAGGTAAGGAGACAGATGGCGTTAGTTGTACAAAAATATGGTGGAACGTCGGTGGCCAATGCCGAACGGATAAATGCCGTGGCCGACAGGGTTCTACGTCGGCAAAAGCAGGGGGATCAGGTTGTTGTCGTTTTGTCGGCCCGTGCCGGTGAAACCGACAGGCTGATCAAGCTCGGAAACGAAATGACCTCATGCCCCGACGCCCGGGAAATGGACGTGCTGCTCGCCACGGGTGAACAGACCACGATCGCCCTTTTCTGCATCGCGGTTAAAGCCCGTGGGTTCGACGCCGTTTCCATGACCGGCTATCAGGCCGGAATCATGACGGATGGCCGGTTCGGCGCAGCCAGGATACACTGGATCCAGACACAGCCGATCATGGACAAGCTCTCCGAGGGCAAGATCGTTGTGGTGGCCGGATTCCAGGGATACGACGACGACGGCAACATAACCACGCTCGGCCGCGGCGGCTCCGATACGACCGCGGTTGCCCTTGCCGCCGCCCTGGGCGCCGATGTATGCGAAATCTACACCGATGTTGAAGGCGTTTTTACGACCGATCCCAATATATGCTCCAAGGCACGCAAACTCGAACGGATAAGCTACGAGGAAATGCTGGAGATGGCCAGCATGGGCGCGAAGGTCCTTCACATCCGCTCTGTTGAGTTCGGCATGAAGTACAACGTTCCCATAATGGTGCTTTCCTCTTTCACCGACGCTCCGGGAACCCTGGTTACACGGGAGGATGATACAATGGAAAAGGTGGTCGTTTCCGGAATCACCTACAATAAGACCGAAGGAAGAATTACGATTACCAACGTTCCCGATCAGCCCGGGGTGGCCGCAAAGGTTTTCGACCCCATTTCCGGCGCTGGAATCAATGTGGATCTCATCGTGCAGGGCGCAAGCGGCGTTCCCGGAACGGCGAATATGTCCTTTACGGTCCCCAAGGCCGCGCACGCCAAGACGATCGACATTCTCAAGCAGGTCGCGCAGGGATTCGGGAACTCCAGCCAGGTGCTCGGAGACACGGATATCGCAAAGATCTCCATCATCGGGCTCGGCATGAGAAATCACAGCGGCGTAGCTACAAAAATGTTCTCGACGCTTGCGCAGAACAATATCAACATCAAGATGATTGCGACATCGGAGATAAAGATCTCCTGCATCATCGACGAAAAATACACCGAACTGGCCGTAAGAGTGCTGCACGACGCCTTCGAACTCGACAAGGAGTTCCAGGCTCCCGGCAACATCCAGATTCGGGAAGAAAAAGAATAGCGCGGAATTTTCGGTCCGGAAAGCCGGCGCAGACAAACCTTCAATCCCTTGCGCCGCTTTCCGGGCATGAGCGTTCGCTCCGGCATATTCCCCAGTCCTCGTTGCATGTCCGCCCGATTCGCATCCTCGTCTCCACAGCTCACGGGTCGTCCGCTTTTGCGACCAGGCTCCCGATGAAGCCGTATCCGGCGGGCCGCAACCATTGCCCGTTTTACGCAACCACGACTTGAGGAACTGACCCGATGGAAATTGAAATCTACGACACCACGCTCCGGGATGGAACGCAGGCCGAGGACTTTGCCTTTTCGGCGGAAGACAAGGTCCGCATCGCCCTCAAGCTCGATGACCTTGGCGTGCACTACATTGAAGGCGGATGGCCCGGATCGAACCCCAAAGATGCCTGTTTTTTTCGTGAAATCCGAAACTATCATGTGAAAAACGCGAGGATCACGGCTTTCGGCGCAACGCACCACCCCGGCACGACCGCCTCCGCCGACGCCAATCTCAAGGCGCTGCTCGCCGCAAAAACGGAAACCGTCGCCATCTTCGGGAAGACCTGGACGGTGCACGTCAAGGATGCCCTCCACACGACGCTCGAGCGTAACTTAAGCCTCATATCCGACAGCGTTTCCTTTCTGCGGCAAAATGAAAAAACCGTCATCTACGACGCGGAACACTTCTTCGACGGCTTCAAGGCCGATCCGGAATATTCGCTTTCGACCCTCGCCAGGGCTATCGAAGCCGGCGCCTCCCGCATCGTTTTGTGCGACACCACCGGCGGTTCTTTGCTCGGATCGGTGCGCGATACGATCGAGTCCGTCAAAAACCGCTTTCCCGGTGTCCCCCTGGGCATCCACGCACACAACGACTCGGATCTTGCCGTGGCCATTTCGCTCCTTGCCGTCGAAATGGGCGCAACGCACGTCCAGGGAACAATTAACGGGATCGGCGAAAGATGCGGAAACGCCAACCTGTGCTCCATCATCGCAAACCTCTGCCTCAAAATGGGCTTCGAGTGCCTTTCGCCGGAGAGTCTGTCGAGGCTGCGCCACGTGAGCCGCTTCATCCTTGAACTTGCCAACGTTCCCTCGAACAAATACCAGCCCTTCGTCGGCCGGAGCGCCTTCGCGCACAAGGGCGGCGTGCACATCAGCGCGGTCGAGAAAAATCCCTCGACCTACGAGCATGTCAATCCCCGCGCGGTCGGCAACAAACGAAGGATTCTGGTTTCGGACCTGTCCGGGCGCGCGGCCATCACGCGAAAGGCCGAAGAGTTCGGGTTGCGGCTTTCGAAATCCGACCCCGTCGCAATGCAGGTCCTCGAGGAACTGAAGGGTCTGGAAAACCAGGGTTTTCAGTTCGAAGCCGCTGAGGCGAGTTTCGAACTTCTCGTGAACCGGGCGATGGGAAGGGGCAAAAAGTACTTCGATCTCGTAGGCTTCCGCGTAATCGACCAGAAGCAGGACGAAGGGAACGAACCCGTTGCCGAGGCCACGATCCTGATCCGTGTCGGAGGACAGCTCGAACATACCGCCGCTCTCGGAAACGGGCCGGTGAACGCGCTCGACAATGCGCTTCGCAAGTCTTTGGAAAAATTCTACCCCGAGCTCAAGGACATGGAGTTGAGCGACTATAAGGTCCGCGTGCTTCCGGGGACCCCCGGCACGTCGGCAAAGGTCCGCGTCCTGATCGAATCCCACGATTCCCGCGACTCCTGGGGAACCGTGGGCGTTTCCACGGACATCATCGAAGCGAGCTGGCAGGCCTTAGTCGACAGCATCAACTATAAGATGTACAGGGTCGAACGCGAGCGGGAATCCGCACAGGAAGCCAAACGATCATGACGCGACACCCGCGCCCTATTTCAGAATTCCTTCGAGTTTTTTGATTTCGTTGTCCGCCATCACGGCCGGACACTTGCGGTCTTCGAGCACCGAGGCGTAACAGAAGATTTTTGCCGCATGTTCGAGTTTTTCCATCCGCATGTAAGCCTGCATGACGCTCGAGCCGAAGGTCAGTGCCCCGTGCCTTCTCAGGAGTATCGCGTTGCTCCGCCCGACATGGGGGGCGATCGCCTGCGGCACCTCGTCCGTGGACGGCGTGGCGTACGGAGCGGTCGGAACATTGCCCAAGCTCAGCCAGACTTCGGGCAGGACCTTCGAATTGAAGGGGAACCCGACCAGCGTGAAAGCGGTCACCATGGGCGGATGCGCATGCACGACGGCAAAGACGTCGGGACGGTTACGGTAGACGTGCAGGTGCATTTTGATCTCGCTCGAGGGCTTGCGCGTGCCTTCGAGCAACTCGCCCTCATAGGAGGCCGTAACCAGGTCGCCGGCTTCCATGTCTCCTTTGGCAACGCCCCCGGGAGTAATCAATATACGGCCCTCGCCCGCCCTGCAACTCACGTTTCCGTCGCTCGCGGCGATAAGCCCTTTCGCCTCCAACTTGCGGCAGACCGTAATTATTTCGCAACGCAAATTCCGTTCTTGACTATCCATCTTTCTCCCCCGAAAATTCCGCCTTGCGCGGCAGCATCGCCGCAGTCCCTTTTTCCCTTTGCAGGCACTGCATCAGGTGGGACTACAATTTGCATCAAAATCTCCCGGGGAGCCAGGAATAAAAATGATCAAATGGTTTAAGAAAAAGAAGACCGAGGAACCGGAGCCGGAAAAGCAGGAAGGAAAACGCGAGGAGGAAAATTCCCGCGAAGAACTTGAGGCGCGGGGAGTGGTCCAAGAGGAGCGCGAGACTCCCGCAGACCGGCCTGAACCCGAAACGGAACCGGAGCCCGAGACCGAAGGCGTCATCGCTACGGTTGAAGCCGGGGAGGAAACCCTCCAGGATGAGGAAATTCCCCAAGATGAGGAAACCTCCAAGACGGGCTTTTTCAGCCGCCTCCGGGAGCGTCTTAACAAGACGCGCGAGAAATTTGTCAACCGCATAGATCGTCTCGTACTCGGCAGGAAGGTCATCGACGAAGACCTTCTCGACGAGCTCGAGGAAATTCTCATCACATCGGATCTCGGGGTAAAAACGACCGAACTTCTCCTGAAAAAGGTGGCCGACAAGGTCAAGCGAAACGAACTGAGCGATCCGTCGAAGCTCCGCGAGCAGATCCGTGAGGAGATCCGCAATGTTTTGTCGGTGGAGGCCCCTCCCCTCGACTACCGCGCGGACCGCCCTTTCGTGGTGATGATCATCGGGGTGAACGGCGTGGGCAAGACCACCACCATCGGGAAATTGGCGAATCAGCTCAAACGGCAGGGGCTGAAGGTCATGCTGGTTGCGGGCGACACCTTCCGGGCCGCCGCGGTCGAACAGCTATCCATCTGGGGCGAACGGATCGGCGTTCCCGTCGTCAAGCAGAAGAGCGGCTCCGATCCTTCCGCGGTCGCATTCGACGCCATGGATGCGGCGGTTGCCCGGGATATGGACGTTGTCCTGATTGACACCGCGGGCCGGATGCACACCAAGGTCAATCTCATGGAGCAACTCAAGAAGGTCCACCGGGTGGTCAACAAGAAGCTTCCGGCCGCCCCCCATGAGATCTTTCTCGTGCTCGACGCATCGACGGGACAGAACGCGCTTTCACAGGCACGGCTCTTCAAGGAGGGAATCGGCCTCACGGGGCTCGTGCTGACCAAGCTGGACGGAACGGCCAAAGGAGGGATCATCGCGGCCATCTGCGACGACCTGGGAGTTCCGGTCCGCTACATCGGAATCGGGGAAAGGGTGGACGATCTTCGCACGTTCGATGCGGACGAATTCACCAAAGCGCTTTTCTAGCCGGGGATATCGGTGAGCCCGGATTGCCGGCTCATCCTTTTCCGCGGCGCCGGCATGACGATCCGCTCTTTCCGTCATCCAATGACGGCGGTACCGTTTTCAACCACCTGCAATATCTTTCGTGCGGCGACTTCCGCTCCGTCCAGCCTCATGGCCGGGGATCTTGGGGGAAGTGCGTCGATCTTCCGTATGGCGCTCTCCCATTCCCCCTCGCCGAACTCACCGGCGGGGATAAAGACCGCGGAAAGGTTCCTTTCAATCTCCTCCACGAGATAGGGATACTCCAGGAAACCGCCGCGCTCGGTATAGATTATCGGAGTACCGTTTGCCAGGCAGTCCGACACGATCCCATACCCGGGCTTCGTTATGACCCCATCCACCGCGCCGACGACGTCCACGTAGCGGATGCCCCCGTTATCGAACGATCGCGCGTTCGGCAGGGGCAGTTCAAGCGGCGCACTGTAGAGCAGGAGCACATCTTCGATCGACCGCAACCGCTCCCAGGCACGGGACTCGAGCCGCAGGCTCGTAAAGGACACAAGAAAGGCTTTCCGATCCGGATCGATGCCGAGCGCCCGGCGCACTTCCCTCCTGCCCTTTTGAGCTTTCCGCGCAACGAGCGGGATATCTTCGATCACAGGGCAGGCGGAGCAATCGCCGTGCATGGGGAGTTGAAGAAAAAGAGCGCACCGCCCGTAATAGTCCCGGGCCCACGCGACGATCTCCTTCCATGCGGGGTCCAGCGTTTCATAGCCGGAATAGATCCAGTCCCATGTAAAATTGCTGATTCCGATCGAAGGAATCCCGCAAGACCTGGCGGCTTCAAACGGCAGGAAAGCGACATCCGAAACGACGGTTCCGACGTTTTTGCGCTCCAGGAACTCCTTTTCCGCCTCGACGATTTCCGAACTTCTTTCCATGAGGCCGTGGAGAGCCTCCAGCGTCCTGGCCAGGTCCGAACGCACGCTGTCGAGCTGATAGAGCCCCAGATCGAGGAACACCGGCCTGATTTCAAGTCGCCTGCCGATATTCTTTTCGAGCAGCCATTCCGGCAGAGTCGAAACCACCGTTATGTCGAGATCGGGTCTCATTTCCGTCAGGACCCGAATGATTTCACAGGATCGAACACCATGGCCGAAGCCGTGAGGCGTTATGTAGTAAGCCAGGGACTTTCCGTTTCTCGACAATGCTGCCTCCATCCTGGAAGTAGTGAAAAAATCCGCAACTTTCTGGAACTTTATCCCGAATCGAGCTATATATCACGAGATTTGGATTTTCTGAACACGCTCCACAAGACAATGCTTTCCCTCAGAGGTTTGAGACTTGAAAATTCCCAGCCGGATTTCGACCGTTCAAGTGCGGCCGGATCCGGGCGGAGATATAAATGAGCGAAGTCACTGTAAAATTTAATCCGGAGGCGACAAGCGCGGAGGCGCAATCGGGCGCAAAGCTCATTGAGGTCGCATCCTGCTCCGGAATCGACATAAGCAATCTCTGCGGCGGCCAGGGCGTGTGCGGCAAGTGTCGCGTAAGGATCGACAAAGGGCGGGTAAAATTCAGCAACCGGGTGATCGGCAAGCTCAGTCAGAAGGAACTCGAGCAGGGCTATACCCTTGCCTGCCAGTCCGAGCTCCAGGACAGCGACGTGGAAGTCTGGATACCTCCGGAGTCGAGGTCGGACAGCCTCGTGCAGATCTCGGATTACGTGATTGCCTCAAGCGAGTACATCTCCGAGGCCAGGACCTTCGGCATTCAGTCCGATCCGCCTATCAGGCCCCTTTGCCAGAAATTCTACCTGCAGCTTCCTCCCCCTACCCTGACGGACAGCCTTTCGGATCTGGATCGCATCTACCGGGAGATCCGCAGGAACCACCCCGAGATTCCCTCCGCCATTCAGGCCCATTTTTCCTGTCTATGGGGCCTTGGCGATCTGCTGCGCAGGAACAAGTGGCGTATCACCGTCACCGTTCATTTCCAGGACAACGAATCGCCCCAGATCTGCGCAATTGAAGGCGGAAATACCACCAAGCGCAATTTCGGCGTTGCGATAGATGTCGGAACGACAACCATCGTCGTACAACTCGTGGATCTGCGCACCGGGGCTATCCTTGGAGCGCAGGCAAGCAGCAACAGCCAGGCCCGCTACGGAGAGGACGTCATCTCCCGGATGATCTATGCCTGCACTCATGGAGGACTCGCTCCTCTCAACGATGCCGTGCTCCATACCATAAACGCTCTAATCGACTCCCTGGTCCGGAAAAACAGGATCAGGCAGCAGGACATCACGGCTCTGGTCGCAGCCGGGAATACCGTGATGAATCACCTCCTGCTCGGCCTTGAGCCCTGCAATATTCGCGTTGCGCCCTACATTCCGACGGCCAACAGGTTCCCTCAGTTCCAGGCGGCCGAAGTGGGGCTCAAAGGCCATCCGAAGGCCGTGCTTCACTGCATGCCGTGCGTCAGCAGCTACGTTGGCGGCGACATCGCGGCCGGGGTGCTCGCCTGCGGAATGCACGAAAAGCCCGAGATCAGCGCGTTGATCGATGTCGGGACCAACGGGGAGATCGTCATCGGCAACAACGAATGGTTGGTGTGCTGCTCCTCGTCGGCGGGACCGGCCTTCGAGGGCGGCGGCGTCAAGTGCGGGACCCGTGCCATCCCGGGAGCTATCGAGAAGGTCAATATAGAGCGCCACCGCGTCACTTACGAAACGATCGGTCACCAGGCTCCGCTCGGGTTGTGCGGCTCCGCCATCATAGACTTGATATCGGAATTGCTCATGGACGGCATTATCGACCAGAGCGGCAAGTTCTCGCTTCTCGATCACCCGCGGGTCCGCGTGATCGATGACGTTCCCGAGTTCATTGTGGCCCACGCGGACGAAACGCTCCTGGGGGAGCCCATAGTCATTACCGAAGACGACGTGAGCAACCTGATCAAGAGCAAGGGGGCGGTTCTGGCCGCGGTAAAGCTGCTTCTCAAAACGCTTGACATGGGTTTTGCGGACCTCGAGAAAATCTACGTCGCGGGCGGATTCGGCGCGCACCTCGATATAGAAAAATCCATCCTTATCGGCTTGCTTCCCGATATTCCGAAAGAAAGAATACAGTATGTCGGCAACAGTTCGTTGGCGGGGGCCAGGCTCGCCCTGCTTTCCACAAGCGCGTTCCGCAAGGCGGAGTCAATCGCAAGCCGGATGACTTATATTGAGTTGAGCGTGCATCCGGAGTTCATGAACGAGTTCATCGCATCGCTCTTCCTGCCGCACACGGACATGGATCTCTTTCCGTCCGCCAAGGCGGCCTTGGAGAGAAAACGGAAGGTTCGGCCCGTTTGCGCTTTTGCATGACAAAGGAGACACCATGGGATCTCTTGCCTGCGTGATTTTCCTGCTGTTCGCCGTTTCGGTCGCCGTATCGCTTTTCGCGTATACATTTTTCTGGTTTGAGAATTCGGCTTCTTTCAGGTCGGGGAAGCGGTCTTTTATCGAACTCCTCGGCGGGTTTTTCTCGGGGATTTTCAGCCTTCCGATGGTCATCGTCTGCTTCCCTTTCGGGTGGACCGGAAAGCTGCAAAGGCCGAAATCCGTGTCCTCATCCGAACCCGTCATCATTCTCACTCACGGGCTCTACCACAACGCCAGCGGCTGGGCCCTGTTCAAACGGCGGTTGCACAAAGCCGGTTTCAACAATATTTTTCTGATGAACTACGGGAGCTTTTTCACCTCCTTTGAGAATGTCCTGGAAAAATTCGAGGGGTTCGTTTCAGAGGTCCGGCAGTCCACACCGGGACAGCCATTGATTCTTATCGGCCACAGCCTCGGGGGACTCGTTTCCCGGGTCTACGCGGAGAAGGCAAACGAGCAAGAGGCCCCTTTGGCGGTAATTACTCTCGGGGCCCCGCATCAGGGATCCAGGATGACCGCGTTTGGCCCGGGACAGCTCGCGTCCAGCCTGGTCTATCGCGGACCACTGTACGAGGAGCTTGAAAGAATGGGCCGCGAGATTCCCTGTCCCGCCATTGCGTTCTATTCGCCCGCCGATGCCCTGGTGCTTCCCGAAGAGGGGCTGAAAGCTCCCTATGGGGGATGGATTCATTGCGAAACGGCCCCGGTAAGCCATGTCTCGATGCTTTTTTCCGCATCCGTTTCCCGGCAAGTGATCGATCAGGTAAATTGCATCCTGAACCGGTAGAATATGGCGGACGCACCATCGTCGGCGCATATTCGCTGATTGAAAAATAATAGGTCTCAGGTGGTGATTATTGCGTTCAGGTTATGTTATAAATAACCGATTACATGCATATAAGAATGTGGAAAGGGGGGCCGCGCGGAGTGATTTCGCCGGCACAGGGATTTCCATGGATCCGGTTTCGTCCTGCCGTAATGGGGGCGGCAATTCGAGAATGAAGCATCGTAGAGTTGCGTTTTTCTCTCCTTTTTGAGTTTCTGATCGCGGTTTTCGGGCTATGATAGATGACTTCGAGTTCCCTCGACAGTTGACTTCACAGGTGTCCATATGCTAATAGTCCCGCGGAATTTTTCGTATCAAGAGGAAATCGTTTTGAACCAGAGTCCCGAAGAACTGCCTGCCCAGGAGCAGGAATTCATAGTCGCCAATAAGCTGGGAATTCACGCCCGCGTTGCAGCACAAATCGTGAAGGTGGCCTGCCAGTTCCAATCGGAGGTTTTTATCTCGAAATGCGGGATCTCAGTCAACGGTAAGAGCATTCTTGACGTTATGACGCTTGTTTGCCCGCACGGGAGCAAAATTCATATTTCTGCGAAAGGCCCCGATGCACACGAAGCTCTCAATGCCCTCGCGGCACTCTTTCAGACCAAGTTCGGAGAGCCATAGAAACTCTTCCCACCAAAGCCGAAATAGAATAATTTCGAACAAGATTTCGGGCTTATATTGTTTTTCCTATTCGAGGAGAACTGAAGCCTCATGAGCAGTTCTTCGATTGTCATCAAGGGTATCGGAGCATCGCCGGGCATCGCCATCGGCAAAGCGCACCTGCTGGAGCAGGGACGCATTCCCGTCCCGCAGTACAGCGTCTTCGGCGAAGAGGCGCTGAAGGGCGAGTGCAACCGGTTCAAAGAGGCCGTCGCCAAGGCGGAGGCAGACCTGGAGGCGATCAAGAGGACAATCCGCTCCGAGTTCAAGGAACATGCGCATCTGCTTGAAGTGCAGCAGATGATCCTGCGGGACCGTTCCATTTACCACGAATCCCTGCGTCTCATCGAAAAGGAAGGTCTCAACGCCCAACAGGCGCTTCTGCAGTCCATCTCCAAGGCCCGAGAGCTTTTCAGCGCGCTGAACGACGAGTACGTCCAGAGCAGAATGGCCGATGTCGATGCCGCCGGAGACCGGGTGCTTCGCATTCTCGCCGGCCAGGAAAACCTCGCGCTGGACACCATCCAGGAGCGCGTCATCATCATTGCTCACGAACTCTCTCCCGCCGACGCCATTCAGCTTCAGGTCGACCGTACCCTGGGCGTTGTGACGGAAATCGGAGGCAGCACCTCCCATACTTCGATTGTGGCGCGTTCCTTGAACATTCCCGCCGTCGTCGGCGCCGAAAGTTCGACCAAGCTCATTTCGATGGGCGACGTGCTCATAATCGACGGCACCACCGGCAGGATCATAATCAATCCCACCCAGGCGGAGGTCGGGTTCTATTCCGACCGTCAGATCGAGCTTCAGAACTACGTCAAGGAGATCAACCGCAAGGCCCACCTGCCCGCCATAACCCAGGATGGGCACAGGGTGAGCACGGAAGCCAACATCGAGCTTCTCGAGGAGGTCGTTGCCGCAAAGGACAACGGCGCCGAGGCGATCGGGCTCTATCGGACCGAGTTTTTCTTCATGAACAGGGTCGACATGCCCGATGAAGACGCTCTGTACCGCGACTACAGGGACCTCTCCGAGTTGATCGCCCCGGGCAATGTGACCATACGCACGCTCGACCTCGGCGCCGATAAGCTCTCGGCATGGTACCCAAAGCTCGAGGAAGTCAATCCCGCGCTGGGCTTGCGATCCATCAGGCTCTGCCTGCACCACAGGGACCTTTTCAAGACGCAGCTCAGGGCCATTTTGCGTGCGAGCGCGCACGCGGGCAACATCAAGCTCATGTTTCCGATGGTATCAGGGGTGGCCGAACTGCTTGAGACCAAACGCATTCTCAAGGAGGTACAGGCGGATCTTTCGCGAAAACGGATCCCCTTCGACAAGCAGATGTCCGTCGGAGTCATGATAGAGGTCCCCTCGGCCGTCGCCGTCGCCGATATGCTCGCCGCCGAGGTTGACTTTTTCAGCATCGGGACCAACGATCTGATTCAGTACAGCATAGGAATCGACCGTTCAAACGAGAACGTCGCCTATCTTTTCGAACCCCTTCATCCCGCCGTGCTGCGGTTTATAAAGCAAACCGTGGAAGCGGGCCACAAGGCCGGGATTCCGGTCGCCCTCTGCGGGGAAATGGCCGGAGAACCGATGTACGTTCCGATTCTGCTGGGGTTGAAGATCGACTCCTTCAGCATGAACCCGCAGTCTTTGCCGCGGGTGAAAAATCTCATTCGAAGATCCCGTCTGAAGGAGTGCTGCCGGCTTGCAAACCGGGCACTGCGGCTCAGAACGGCCGACGACGTGGATGAGTCGCTCAAGAAAACCCTCATGAGAGACTTTCCCGAGGAGGTCCGGGTATTCGATCCGAACGCTCTGCGCGACGGCTACGCACTGCAGAGGCGCAGCCGCAAGCCGGCGAGCAGGAAAGGTTCAATCGGGTAGAACGCATGGCCAAAGCAAAGAGTTCAGAAGAAGGCATTCGCATTATCGCCCAGAACAAGAAGGCCTTCCATGATTACGAGATAGCCGAAAAATTCGAAGCCGGGATGGTTTTGCTCGGGACCGAGGTCAAATCGCTTCGGGAGGGCCGGGCCAATCTCAAGGACAGCTACGCGAGAGTGAAGCAGGACGAGGTATTTCTCTACGGATTGCACATAAGCCCGTACACACACGCATCTTTCGACAACCACGATCCCGAAAGAGTCAGGAAGCTGCTCCTGAACCGGCATGAAATAAGGAAGCTGGTTGGAAAGACTCAAGAACGCGGATTTTCGCTGATCCCTCTCAGGCTTTATTTCAAGGGCGGACGGGCAAAGGTCGAAATCGCCCTCGCAAAGGGCAAGAAGGAATACGACAAAAGAGAAAGCATCAAGAGAAAAGAAGAAAACCGCGAACTGGACAGGCTGCGAAAGCACAACAAGCTGTCCTGAAGGCGGCTCCGCATGCATGCAAAAGGGCGGGAGGAATCTTTCCCCCGCCCTTCTTTTATTTGGCGGAACAGCAGCAGCAAACCTACTTCTGCATACCTTTTTCCATGCCTTTCAGAAATTGTCCCATCGCCTTCCCCGCTTCCTCCGGATCCATCTTTTCCATTTCGCCGACTTTGTTCGAAAACGCATTCATCTTTTTCTCAAAACTCCTTGCCGACATCTGCATGCTGATCGAGCTCAAAGCGAGCAGAGCGCCGATTGCGCCGAAGACAATCCACGCGGGCTTTGGCCGGATTCCATGGATTTCAGTGGATGCCGCCACAAGGATATAGGCCGTCCATGCAAGTCCGGCGATCACTCCGATATAGGGGATGAGGTTCAACACGGCGGTGATCGGGCTGATGGCCAGAGCATAGGCGGCGCACCGGAACGACACTTCGTAGGACTCCTGCGAGCCCATGACCTTCCAGATTGCGAACAGAACGCCGGCGCAAATGAACGTGAAGACCCCCGTCACTATGGGCGTCAAAATGATTGAGGATGCCGCCCCCGCGAACGAAGAATGCCCTCCCAACCCCACTATGGTCGCCAGGGCGGTGATGATTCCGGCTGCAACCCCCATGGTGAGAGCGAAGATGAGCGGGTCCGCATACCCGCCCGATTTGGGCATCTCCCTGAAGAACCCGGCCGGATCGACAATGATCTTTCCGACGGTTTCTTTCATGGAGTTGAGGAAAACTTTCGGGTCGGCCGCAATCGTCTTCTGGTCCATGGATTACCCTCCGAATCAGATTTTCCATAAGTTCCGGCCCATAGCCTGCAAGGACGTAATCCGGACTGTCTCGGACCTAGACAGTCCGGCAATAAAAACCGACAGATCATATTTGAGGCCGGGAAGCAGAATTCAGTTGAGGCTGACATTACCGCTCAATTCAATTCAATGCAACCGGCTACTCTCATCCGGAAGTTTCGCTGCGGAATCGCGGAAGGTTCCGGGCCGTCATCGGTTCCGGCATGTCCGCTTTGAAACCATTTTTGCATCTGCCGTTTGAGTTTCCCGCCGGCGGTCGTCAAAATTACGGTTGAGTTTGGCCGCGGAGTGCTCGATAATCTCACATTCTGAAATTTGGATTTTTCCGGATTGTTCTCGCTTCGGTTTCATTCGGGGCTTATCCCCCGCTCGACTTACCTCCATGCGGCATTTCCCGGAAAAATACCTGGAAGGCAACTGCATTGAGCGACAATTCGAAAAAAGTCCCCCGCGCAGGCGAAGTCCATTGGCTCGCCCTGCTTTGCCTCGGCCGCGTAGGCTTCAGCTTCGTCTTTACGGCTTACTCCGCCGCGCTGCCCCTGCTTGTTACGGACTGGAAAATGAGCGCCACCAAGGCCGGGCTGATCCAGTCCGCCTGGCACCTCGGCTTTCTTATCTCCCTGTTCAACGTCGGATTTGCCTCGGACCGTTTCGGAGCGAAGCGCACCTTCCTCTGGAGCGCCGTTGCGGCAAGCCTCAGTGCTCTGCTGTTCGCGTTCTTCGCAAGAGACTTCACCTCCGGGCTGCTTCTCTACGGCATTGCGGGACTTTGCTCCGGCGGATCCTACACTCCGGGGCTTACCCTCGTCGCGGAAAGATTCGGGCCCGCGACCCGAGGCCGGGCCATGGGATTCTATCTCGGCGCGGCTTCGCTCGCGTACGCCATCTCCATAGCTCTATCGAGCCGCCTTTTTCCCTTCGGCGGCTGGAAGCTTTCTTTTCTGGTTACATGCAGCATGCCCGCGATCGGACTCATCATATCCCTGTTCGCTCTGCGCGACACTCCCAACATCGTCCATGCCGCGGCGCGAAGCGGCCAGGTCTGGCGATCGATACCGAAAGTGGTCAAAAACCGTCCGGCTTTTCTCTCCATGCTGGCTTACTCGTTTCACAACTGGGAACTGCTGGGAATGTGGGCATGGCTTCCGGCCTATCTCGGAATGGCGGCGCAGGCTGGGAGCAGCGGTTCCGCGTCCGCCTCCATGCTCGGTCTCGGCGTTTTCCTCTCCGGCCTGACCTACATTACAAGCATGCTCGGAAGCCTCATAGGCGGCACGCTTTCCGACAGGTGGGGACGATCCCTCACTATCCTTCTCTTCTCCTGTATCAGCCTCGCTTTCTCCTTTTCCTTCGGCTGGATGAGCAGCCTGCCGCTCTGGCTTCTTTTCATCGCCGCCGCCGTCTATAACCTTTCATCGATTGCGGATTCGTCGGTCTACTCCACGGCGCTGACCGAACTGGTCGAACCTCGCTACATCGGCGCGGCCTACGCGATTCGCTCCGTCATGGGATTCGGCGCGGGCGCCATAAGCCCGTGGATTTTCGGGTTTGTTCTGGACGTTGTGCGGGATGGGACTCCCTCTGCGGAACGGCTTGCCTGGGGACTCGCCTGGACGAGCCTCGGCATCGGGGCGCTGTTGGGGCCTCTTATGACGCTCAGGCTGCGAAAGGTGCCCGAGGCGGTCCAAATGGCGAGGGGCCTGAGATAGCCCGCATCAACCCGTCCGCCTCCCGGGCTTCCATCCGACGATGCGCCGGGCAAGTTCGGCAAACCCCCAGCCACCTTCCTTTTCAGTCACATAGGCAGGCAGGTCGCGCATCTTTTCCGTGAAGGGCAGTATGTTCCTGACACCCACGCTTTTCGGAAAAAAACGGAACATCGGTTCATCGTTTGGCGAATCCCCGCAGAAAAGGAAACGGCTCTTTTCCCGTTCAAGATCCACGTCCCAGAGTTCCCGGGCCATGATTTTTGTCATGTTGAGCTTGTCGTAGTCCCCGAACCACCCGTTCACATGAATTGAGGACACCTTGCAGTTCGCTCCGTACTTCCGAAAAATCGCGCAGATGCGCTCGATATCGTCCCAACCCAGCCGGGGAACATCCTCACAGAAATCGATCGCAACATCCGCCTCGCGGTAGGGCTGATCGGAGGCAAGAGCGGTGCCGCAAACGGAGGCCAAAATCTCCGCTTCCACGGCCTTGAGCTTCGCGCGCTTACTTCTCCTGACATCCTCGGAGTCCAGGAAGCGCTTTTTCAATTTTCCCTCCCGCATGGTGAAATAGAACGCCCCGTTTTCCCCGACGACGGCATCCACCGGCCACATCCTCGCGATATGGTCGCACCATCCTGCGGGGCGGCCCGTAATGGGAACGACTTTGAGGCCGCGTTCCTTGAGCCTCCACAGGCCCTCGAAGGCGGGGGCCGGAATCTTGCCGTGAAATGTGAAGGTATCGTCGATATCAAAGAAAATGCCCTCGATACGTTCCGCGGCCTTCATGTCGAAAGAATCAAAAGGATCAAGCATCGAGTTCCCCCAATGGTGTCGAGCTGTGAAACAGTCCCGCGCCGGCGTCGCCGGCAACCCGTCCGAACCATACCCGCTCTTACTATCGAATGCGGTTTGTAGTATATTGAGAAGGTCCGGCCCGAGCAACAGTATCCGGTGCGCCCGGCATCTTTTCAGTCATCCAGGGCGCTTTCGCCGGCCACCTGCATTAACCGATTCCGGGTGCATAGCATGAATTCGTCAAAAACGAAGCTCCAAACTGAGGTCGTAATAATCGGTGGCGGCATTACGGGTACGGGTCTCGCCCGTGATTTGGCCCTGCGCGGGATACAATGCGTGGTGGTGGAAAAAGGCCGCCTCAACGCCGGCGCGTCCGGCTCGAACCAGGGATTGCTCCACAGCGGCGCGCGCTACGTGTCAAACGATCCCGAAACCGCCCGCGAGTGCCGGAGCGAAACCGACCTGCTGCTCAGGCTCGCTCCCGAGAGTTGTGAAAACAGCGGCGGACTCTGGGTAGCCGTCCCCGGTGACGACGAAGGCTATATCGCCGATTTTCCCGGGCTCTGCAAACAGTCCGGCATCGAGGCAACCCCGATCGACTGCGCCGAAGCCCGGGCGCTCGAACCCGGCCTGGCGGAAGACATTATCGCCGCGTACAAGGTGGACGACGCATCCGTGGACCCCTTCCGGCTCACTTTCGACAACATGAGCGACGCAAGGGCTCACGGTGCGAGCCTCCTGACACACTCCCAGGTGATCGGAATGCACCGGGACAGCGGCCGCATCCGCTCGGTGCGTGTCCGTCACCTCAAGACGGGCGCAGAAATCGAAATCGAAGCCGAGCAGATTGTCAACGCTTCCGGCCCCTGGATCGGGGAAGTCGCTCAACTGGCCGGCATCACGCTTCCGGTGATCTGGTCCAAGGGCAGCATACTGATAACCCAGCAAAGGATCAGCGACCGCGTCATAAGCCGCCTCCGCCCCGCGGGCAGCGGCGACATCATCGTACCCGGCGGGACTGTCTCCCTGCTCGGCACCACCTCCATCCGGGCTACCCGTATCGAGCACCCGCATGTCGGCTCGGACGAAGTGGACTTCCTCGTCGAAGAGACTTCGAAGCTCATTCCGGAGATTCGCACCAGCCGTCTGATACGGGCTTTTGCGGGGGTTCGCCCGCTCATCAGCTATGCGTCCGTAAACGACGACAGGGCGATCAGCCGCGCCTCCAGCATCATCGATCATACTCAGGATGGAATTGCCAATCTGACTACCGTTCTCGGCGGAAAACTGACTACTTACAGGCTGACGGCCGAAAAAACCGCCGATCTTGTCTGCTCACGCTTCGGGAACAAGCCCCCCTGCTCCACGGGACACATTCCGCTTCCCGCAGCATCGATCAACGGCTGGGTCTCCGCGGGTCATGCTCCCACGGTCTGGCTGCACAGGAAAGCCCGGTTCGATGCCCTGCTTTGCGAGTGCGAAATGGTGCCGGAAAGCGGTATCACCGCCGTCGTGGAACACCTCAGGGAAATACCCGAGCGGGTCGACCTCGACGCCATCCGGCTCCACACCCGAATGGGCAAGGGCACATGCCAGGGGGCATTCTGCGCGGTCCGAACAACCGGCCTGCTCTATGACCTCGGGGTTTTCCAGGAGGAGCAGGGAATCGAGGATATAAAGTGTTTCCTCCAGACCCGCTGGAAGGGACTGCGACCCGTACTGTGGGGGCAGCAGATGGTGCAGGAACAGCTGCAGGAGGCGATCCACTGCGGCCTGTTCAACCTTGAGAATTCCTGATGAGCGTTCAAAGATGATACCGGGTCTTTCAGACCGTGGGGAGCCTGCTCCCCACACCCCACACGCAGCTGCGCTGCTCATTTTGGCGCTTGCGGCGGGCTTTTGGCCGGGCCGCAGGCGCCGGAGCGCCCGGCCTTACGCGCGCGTGCGTAAGGCTGCGGCAGAAATCCCGAGGGGGCGCGAGGGAAATCATTTCCCCCGCTCTTTTCCATCAGTTTTATCTTGAACGCAATTTCGTATTACCTTCCGCTCTCGCCGCGGGCCTTGAGAAAAGCCTCGACGGCAGCATAGGCGGTTGCCACCGCCAGCCCTCCCCCGCTCTTGGTCCGGACCCAGTTCTGGTGAGCGAGAATGGACCCGGCCGCAAACACGTTTTCGAATGCGGCCCTGCCGTCCGGCCCAAGCGGGCGGAAATCCGAATCGATTTCGATTCCTGCTTCGTTCGCGGGATGTCCCCGCTCATCCAGGAAGTTCTCCCTGTGCCAGGATTCCCTGTCCTTCGGCTGCGCAACGGGCAGTCCGAACAGATTCTCCCGGATCTCCGTTCGCCCCGCCGTGAGCCCTCCACCGAGAAAGCGCCCGGTGGCAAGGATGACGCCTTCGGGCTCGAAGGTCTCCCGCCATTCGTTCCTGCCCGTGACTATCCCGGTGCACTTTCCATCGTCGATCCGGGCCGAAAGAGCAAGCCTGCCCCTGAGGATTTCCGCTCCGAGTTCGGTCAGGGATTTCTCGAAGGCTTCCCGCATGCGGAAGCCGGTAATGGCGGGCGGCATGGTCGGAATTTCGAAAACATGAACTCCCAGGCGTTCCTCCAGGGCGGCGATGATTGCCGCAGTGGAACGGATACCCAATATGGCGGGCACGCCCAGGGCCTGACAGCCTTCGATATGGGGGGCGACGAGATCGGCGATCCCCCTGACCGTTGCCGCGGTTTCCATGGCATCGGCAAGAACGGGCACCGAGCGGTCATCCCCCGTCAGTTTGGACGGAAAAGGAAACCGCTTCGCTCTGAGAAGAGGCCATTGGCGCCGGAGCATCTCCGCCATGAGCTTCGCGTTGAAGTCCTTCATCCCCTCAAAATCAATCACGAGAGCGGGAAGCCGCCGGTCGAGCGCAAGGGCGCCCCACCACATGGACTCCGGCACCCGGAAGGTCGGCTTGACCGTTCCGGCCGCCGTCGGGATCCGGACATTCCGGTCGGCGTACCCGCGATAGGGGAACCCGGCCTCGGCCGCGAATCGGGTAAATTTTTCAATAGCCTTCCGTATGCGCTCTATTCCGATCTTGGCAAAAGGGTGCCGTGGGGAACCGGCAATGAGCGCCTCGAGGCCTTCCCATGGGTTATCCCAGTGCTTCTTCTCATCGAGAGGGTAAACTTCGAGCAGATCGAGCAACCCGCTGGCGAACGCAAGTTCGCCGCTCGTTGCCGATACCTGGACAACGCTCAGGCCGCGCGCCGTCGCAAAGCATGTCGCGGCCGTCCCGGCAAGACCCGAGCCTATGACGACAAGATCGAGTTTCTTTTCGACTCGATTCGTCATTGTGGAACCTCGTATTTCAAAAAACATGATCAGGACGTAACGGCGGTTCTAGCCGAAGACGCCTCCCGCCTTGGCCCCGGTGATCTTGTTTATGGCGAAAAGGCAAACCGCCCCAAGCACAATGAGAATCAGTCCCAGAGCAGCTGCTTCGTTCACCGACCCGCCCATGTAAAAATTGAAAATTCCAACGGGCATCATCTCATGCCCGGGGACAACCAGCAGGAGTGTGGCCGAGGCTTCCTGCAGAGCGAGGATGAACGAGTAGAGAGAGCCAACGAGAACGCCTTTCCAGATCAGGGGCAGCGTCACGTCCTTGAACGTGACCGTCTTCTTTGCACCGACGCTTTCGGCAGCCTCCTCGAAGGACTTGTGCACTATCAAAAGCGATGCAAAGGTACCCCGCACCGTATAGGGAAGCCTTCTGATTCCGAGAACAATCGGAATGACGAGCCACATCCCGATCAGAGCCGTCTCCGTGAAAGGGAACGGGTCCCGGAAAGCCCTCAGGTAGGCGATGCCTATGCCGGTGCCGGGCAAAGCCAGAATCAGCGTCGTGAGCGAATCCAGCGTATCCCGTCCGGGCAGTTTCGTCCTCGCCATGACCCATGCTATCGGCACCCCGAACACAATACATATGGCGACGGATATCCCGGAATAGAGCAGGCTGTTCAGAATGAACTTGGGCGTTTCTATCGATACACGTTCGAAATACTGCATCGTGTACTTGACCGGGAAAGGCGTCAGAGCCCATCCCTTTCCGAACGAATCGAGGATGATGCCGAAGTAGGGGATGAACGCCGCTATGAGGACGGAGCTAAGGAATACGACAACGCCGATATTTCCGGCCGTCGAAAGCGTTCTTCTTTCGATGACCGAATAGGACAGCGAGCTGTAGTCCTTTTGGGCGACATAGCGTTTTGCCACGATCAGAAACACTATGGCAAGAAGGATCATGATCGCGGAAATGACTATTCCCATCTTGAAAAGCCGCCGGTCGACGAACTGAACGATATTCAGGTAGGCCTGCGACGCAAGCAGATCGTCGATGCCGACCACCAGAGGCGTCGCGAAGTCTGCAAACGTCCAGATGAAAACAAGCAGAGCGCCCGCGACGTATCCCGGGGTGGTCAGGGGAAAGGTGATATCCCAGAACTTCCTTAGCCCTCTGGAGCCCACGCTTTCCGCAGCCTCGTCCAGGGACGGCGAAATCTTGCCCATGGCGTCGACGATGCTCAGGGTCATCAGCGGAAAGAGATGGAGCGTCTCCACAATAAGCACGCCGTGAATGCCGTACATGAAGTTGACAGGTTTGGCAAACCCGAGATAGTCCATCAGAATGACGTTTACCGTCCCCGCCCTCCCCATGATGAACACAAATCCCATGACGCCGACCAGAGGCGGCATGATCATGGGGATGATCGAGAGATAGGAGAAAAGGCCCCTGCCCGGAAACTCGTAGCGGAGGAGCAGGAAGGCAAAGGGAATCCCGATGAGCGACGTGGTGATTACCGTTGCCACCCCGAGGAGAAGCGAATTGATGGTAGCCTTCAGATAATAGGTATCCGTGAAGAAATCGCTGAAATTCATCAGCGTGAAGGCATTGGCGTCGTCTGTAAAGGCGTCGTAGAACAGACGGATCAAGGGATAGATCAGAAATATGGCCAGAAAAAGCCAGATCCCCGCATAGCCCGCAAGGCCTCCGAAGTTCCTCCGGGACCACAGGCGCGTCGCACCGCCGGATAAAGTGGCTTCACCGTTTTCAAAACTCATGGAAAACCCTTTGCTGATCGCTTATGACGGTATTGCCAGCGTAGTCGCCGTCGAAAACACCACGTTCACCTTGTCCCCGATATCATGGGGGCTGTGATTGCGAGGGTTCTGGATGTCCACTCTCAAGATGGTATTCTCGCCGATGTCGATGTCATAGCGCATCGTGTTCCCGATGAACGAGGCGAAGCTGATGGCGCCCGGAATCATATTTTCGCTGGCGCCGTTTTTCCGCTCCCCTATCGCGGCGGTTTCGGGACGCACGCAAACGGTGCACTTGTCCCCGATCTTGAGCCTGCTGTCACACGCGCCCAGAAGGACTCCGAATTTTGTCGCGACTTTTGCGCGTTTTCCGTTGTCCTCCGTCTCCCGGATCTCGCCGGGAATGAGGTTGTTTATGCCGATGAAATCGGCCACAAAGGGGTTTGCCGGACGTTCGTAGAGCTCCCAGGGCGTGCCCACCTGCTGGAGCTCGCCGTGGTTGAGAACCGCAATACGATCCGAGAGGGTAAGCGCTTCCTCCTGATCGTGAGTAACATAGACCGTGGTGATGCCGAGGTCCTTTTGAAGCTTGCGGATTTCCGCCCGCACCTGAAGGCGGATCTTGGCGTCCAGGTTGCTCAAAGGCTCATCGAGCAGCAGCACTCCGGGATTGAGGACCAGAGCGCGCGCAAGGGCGACGCGCTGCTGCTGCCCGCCGGAGAGCTGGCCGGGGTACCGGTCTCCCAGTCCTTCGAGGTTTACCTTCCCCAGGGCATGATTCACCCTTTCCACAATCTCGTTTCGCGGAACTTTTTTGATCTTCAGGCCGTAGGCAACGTTTTCAGCGTTCGTCATGTGCGGCCACAGGGCATAGTTCTGAAACACCATTCCGATATTGCGCTCGTAGGGCGGCTTTCCCATGACGGGCTTGCCGTCGAACAGTATTCGACCGGAGTTTGCCTCATGGAATCCCCCAATGAGGCGCAGTATTGTGGTTTTGCCGCAACCAGGCGGTCCCAAAAGGGTAAACAGCTCGCCATCCTTGATGTCCAATGAGACATGGCTTACCGCTTCGAGGGATCCAAAGCTCTTGACGATATCTTTCAGCTCGATATTCATAGGATCTAACAGGTCGCTCCCTTATTCAAAGCCGCCCTCTCCTCCATCGCCCCTGTCGGGCGGGAGGCAACCAATAGCGAGAAGTCCCCGAAAATGCACCGGGGCCGCCTCGGCAGCCCCGGCCTTGCAGATCCGGTTTCTATTTTTCCTTGACTATATCTTTGTGCTTCTCCGTGATTTCCTTTCGGAAATAGGAATTCACATCTTCTATGCGCTTCTTGTCCCCGGCCTGCTGCACGTTGTAAACATTGCCCACCTGGATGTCGAAGAAGGACCGCATGCCTCCGGTGAACGCAACGGCCTTTTCCTGGTTCGATCCCGGAGCGCCCTGCACCTTGTACTTGGGCGTGACGGGGTAGACGCCAAGCTGAGAAATCAGCTTCTGCCCGTCTTCGGAAAGCAGGAACTCGATGAAAGCGTGCGCCGCCTTTGCATGGGGCGCTCCCTTGAGCACGGACATGGGTTCGGGAGTGACATAGGCATTCGACGGATAAACGTACATCACGTCATAGCCGCCCAGCACCTCGGCAAATGCCATGTAGCTCGGAACGCCGAAGCCGACCGCGAATTCTCCCTTGGCAACCACGCTCGGAACGTCACGAGACCGCGCGGTGAAGATACCCGTGTTTGCCGCGAGCTTTCTCATCCAATCCCAGCCCTTTTCCCATCCGTGCGTCATCAGGACGACTTCGACCGTGGCGTGGCTGGAGCTCGACCTGTCGGGGGTGCATTGAGCGATCTGGCCCTTCAGTTTCGGATTGAGCAAATCGTCCCAGTCTTTTATCTCGACCCCGAGACGCTTCACCAGTTTGGGCTGATAAATGATGCCGTAAGGCTCCAGCATCGTGCCCACCCAGAACTGCTTCGGGTCCTTGAGCGGCAGAGGAACGGGTTTTCCGATGCTTTCCGGAATCTCATCCCACATCTTTTTGGGAAGCTGGATCTTTTCCAAAAGTCCCTGGGCTGCCAAATCGTCGAAAAGCGTCCCCTCGCCGCCCCAGAAGATGTCGGCCTGCGGATTGCCCTTCCATTCGATAATCTGACCGTAGGCAACGGGGGTGCCCTTCGGGATGGCGCTCGTCTTTACATCGACATTGAATTTCTTCTTGGCATACTCCGCGAACGCCTTCAGTACCGGATCATGCACGTCCTTGGATACAGGGGTGATCAGGTAGAGTTCGTTTTCGATCGTTTGTGCGTTGCCGGTACCCAAGCAGCCAAAAACCATCGCCGTGAAGAGTACAGCCACAATCAGGACTTTCTTCATCATCTCCCCCTTTTGATGAACGATGTTCACTGCAATTCCCAATTGTCCTCGAATGATCGCCTGCCCGGGCGAATTCCCGGCAGGAATGGATACTATGAGTGGAACCGGCCCCGATGCCTACAAACCGGTCGGGGAAAGTCTAGTGGAGTCGTTATTAAGAGTCAAGCCAATATCGGAATGACTGTCCCACCAGGATGCGTAGTCATAAAGCAATTTTTGGGGGGATTTCAAGCCGATTATTATCGGCATGGCTCCGGATATTTCCTGATGAACCGCTTTGGGCTGGCGACAACTTCCGGTAGTCCTTGAACGGCAACCGGCATGAACAGGCTCCGGCCGCTATCCTTCCGAAATGCCTTTCCCTTCCCGCGCTATTCACATCTTTTGCAATTGACCTTCTCTTCCCGGATTGGCTAGACTAGGCCTACTATGACAAGAACTCTGAACCGCTATCTGCTGCGCGAACAGGCGCTCCCGATCCTCATCTGCATGGCCGTGGTGAGTTTTATTCTCGTTACGGGGCAGTTGTTCCAACTCAAGCGCATACTCTTCGCCTCTTCCTGCAGTATGAAGGACGTGGCCGAGATCATTGTCCTCGCCATGCCCAAGCTCTTTCTCTATGCCACTCCGATGGCGGCTCTCCTGGGAGTGATGCTCGCTTTCATGCGCCTCAACGGCGACAACGAACTGATCGCATTGCGTTCGGTCGGAATAGGTTTTCTCCATCTCCTGCCCCCGGTCCTGGCGGTCCTGCTTTTCGTGACCGCGGCGGCTTTCATCAACGCCATTTTTGTCATACCCGTCGCGAATGCGGCATTCGAGATGAAACTAAAATCCCTCGGACGATCCTCCATTCCTTCGCTTCTCAAGGAAGGCAGCTTTATATCGACCATCCCCAACCTGGTCTTTCTGTTTCGTTCCGTGGACCACGCCGAGTTGACCATCAAGGGTGTTTTTATCCAGGATCAGAGGCACCCGAACGAAAGAGTCACCATCGACGCCGAGAGCGCTCAAGTACTCATCCCCCCGGATTCGAAGAGCATCACCTTCAAGATCACCAACGGGGTCATCACGCGAACGGGTCAGGATATGAAAGACGCCCAGGCCGTTTCCTTCAAGAACTACGACTTCACCCTTTCCATGGACGACGTCGTGGGGGCGGCCGAGAAGGGAATTCGCAAGAAGCGGGAGATGAACCTCACCCAACTCTATGAGCAGGTGCAACATCTGACCGGGATGAACCAGGCAATCAATTTCAAGCTGGAACTCCACCAGAGGCTCGCCTTTCCCTCGGCCTGCCTCCTGCTCGGGCTCCTTGGACCACCGCTCGGCTCGTTTTTCCGGCAGCGCGCCCGGATGACCGGAGTTACGATGGGCGTGACCATCTTTCTGCTCTACTATGTTATTCTTTCCGCCGGCAAAGGCCTCGGGGAAAGCGACATCATTTCGCCCTTTTTCGCCGTCTGGACGCCCAACCTGCTCAGTTTCGCCCTGGCAATCTTCCTGTGGCGCAAGCTTCACACCGAGACCCCGTTCGGCATTCCCGTACTCGCGGCAAAAACGGCCCGGCTTTTCCGCTCCGGAACCAAGGCGGCCGATGTTGGAGCCGCGCCCAAATGAGGATACTCCCGCGGTATGTTCTGAAGCATTTCCTGCCCGTCTTCGCCCTCGCGACCGTCGGCTTTCTCGGGCTCTACCTTATTGTGGATTTTTTCGAACGAATTGACCGCATGATGGAGAAGAACCTTCCTCTCCAGGATATCTATTCTTACTTCCTTTTAAAGATCCCTTTGATCGTAACGCAGGGAATTCCGATGGCGGCAATTCTTTCGACCATAATCGCGCTCGGAATTCTCAAAAGGAACCGCGAGCTTATCGCGATGGAGACCGCAGGGGTAAGCCCGGTCCATTACGTTACGCCCCTCGCGGTCACGGCCCTCGTGCTTTCCTTTATCCATTTCGGAGTAAGCGAGTTCGCCGCGCGCCCTCTGAACCAGAGGCTCGACAACATCTGGGAAGTCAAGGTTCAGAAAAAGAAGCCGTCGGCCTGGATGAGCCTTGAGAACATGTGGTACCGCGAGGAAAACACCATCTACCAGATCCGGCTCTATGACGCCCAGAACCATGTCATGGAGAAGGCGTCGATCTTTTTCCTCGACTCGCAGTTCAAACTGGTAAAGCGGGTGGATGCCCGGAGGATAGTCTGGAAGGAACCCCTGTGGGAGGCCGAAGACGGCGTGATCATACGGTTTGAAGGCGCCGATGTCATCCAGCAGCGGTTTGATAAACAACAATTCCGGCTGAACGTGGAACCCAAGGATTTTTCGTCCGGAGGGACTTTTCCCGATAATCTTTCCTGGTTTGACCTCTACCGCTACATAGATAAGATCGAAGGGGAGGGATTCACGGCAACGCCATACAGAGTCGACCTGCACCTGCGCTTCGCATCACCTCTGGCGACATTCGTCCTCACTCTTTTCGGGATTGTCGTTGCGCTGAGGCCGGGACTTCACGGGGGAATTGCCGCCGGAGTCGGGATATCGCTTGCCGTGGCATTCTCGTTTTTTTTCATAAGCAACATGGGCACATCGCTCGCCTCCGCGGGAATCCTCTCCCCGTTTCTGGGCGTCTGGGCCGGGAACATGCTTTTCTGTGCTTTTGTGGCTTATTTCTGGACGAAAAGATTTGCGTAGAAGGAGATGATCCCGTCTCCCTCGTGTTTTCACGATTTATCGGGATGCTAAGAGACTTTGCCCAACCGACTTTCCCAAACGACGGCGACGGCCGCTCCGGCGCAACCCGCACGGGGCCAAGTCGCAGGATTACATTCCACTCTGCAATATCGTGGTCCCCGGAGGCGGCGTGAACATCCTCTGTCCCAGTTCCTGATCCAGCATGAACAGCCCTCCACCCTCGCCTTTTATCAGTTTTAGCTTCTGGACGATCCCGTCCGCCGTCGTTTCCTCCTCGACCTGCTCGGTGATGAACCACTGGAGAAAGTTGGTCGTCGCATGGTCCTTTTCCTCCATTCCGACATCGACGAGGTTGTAGATCAGGCTGGTTACCTTTACTTCATGCCTGTAGACGTGTTCGAAAGCGTCATCGGGCGAGTCCCACTGGGTCGGGGGGCCCTGGATTGTCTTGAGTTCGACCTTGCCCCCGCGTTCGTGTATGAAGTTGAAAAACTTCATCGCGTGGGTCATTTCCTCGAGGGCCTGAATCTCGAGCCACCGGGCAAACCCTTCGAGGTTGATGCGCTTGAAGTAGGCGCACATGGACAGGTAGAGATAAGAGGAATAGAGCTCCGCATTGATCTGATCGTTCAAGGCTTCCCTGATTCTTTCATTCATAACGGCTCCTCTCTTGAATATGGAAACGAAAGCGAAACTTCTCGGGCGGGCTCACGGGGCGGGCCGACGCAACGGCGGAGCAAGCGCCGGGAACCATTCCCCTGGAGACCCATCCGTCCCTTTTGAGACCGCTTCACGGCACCCGCTCGAACATCGAAGATTTTTCCTCGGCGCCAGTTCTCTCACCGGGAACGTCTATTTTATCGCCTCGAAGATTCTCAGGGGCGGGATATTGACCAGTTCGTACTTGGAGTGGACTATGGGAAAGTATTTCTGAAGGTGGACCTTGAGGTGATTGTTGGTTTGAAAGCAGGTTTGGTACACGAGAAATTTTCCGCCCTTTTTGAGCGCTCTGTGCGTATTGTACAAAATCCTGTGCTTGAGATCGGAATCCAGAAAGGAAAAAGGTATGCCCGAAATAATGTAATCGGCTTCCTCTTCCTTATAGGAGCGAAGCGTATCGAGAACATTTTCGGCACTTTCCTGGACCACGAAGACTCTGGGGTCCCGGAGCTTGTTCCTCAGGATCGAATTGAAATTCTTGTTCCGCTCTATCAGGATCAGGCGCGATTCCTCACCCATGTTCTTGAGCAGGTATCTGGAGAAAACCCCGGTCCCCGGCCCATACTCCACAATCAGGTTTTCCCTGTTGAAGTCTATCTTATCGCATACCCTTTTGACACCGACAGAGGAAGTAGGCGTAATCGAGGCGACATTTCTGTCCTTGATAAAGTTCATTATATATACAAGAGTATCCATTCGACATCTCCTGATGTGAAGCGAAAACCTGCTGCGCGTGGCTTGTATGTTCGTGGGAGGGAAAGATAATAGCGCAGAATATTTAGTTTTTTATATCCATCCCTTCACTATCTAGTCCCCTATCGTATATTGTGCAAAACTCGTTTCCGGCTATATTTTCTCAATTGCCATCCATTTCTCCCATTCTCAGCCTAAATGACGCTATTTCTGACATTTTCTGGAGGTTACGCATCCCCCTCCATTTCCACAGGGTCCGGCGCGCACTTATACCAGATTCCAGGTTCAATAGAAATCCCATTTATGCGTCTCAGGGCTCACAATTTGTGCAAAAGCCCGCCGTCCTCGACCTCCAGGGGGACATTTGATATAAGATGCCGGTCGGATATGAACGCCTGTTTATCCACCATCACCTTTTGCTACGCTTTAAGGGGCCGGAATGTCAAGGGAAAGTCTTATTAGACCGATTTGGGAGATCGTGACGGGAACCGTTCCGAAGACGGTTGAAGACGTCATCGACCTTTTGCTGGCAAACCGCTCTCTCGACCGGGGCTCCATCGCAGCCGACCTCACGAACATGGCCCCCTATCTCGCGATCCGCGGCATGTCCGAGGCAGCGGCCCTTCTGGCCGACCACATG
>JAJFVB010000132.1 GCA_021372055.1 Desulfobacteraceae bacterium
CGATCCCGGTCCCCGGCAGCGAGTTTACGGCGGACTGCGAAAGTGTCGTCCCCGCCATCGGGCAGACGCCAGAAACCAACTTCCTGGCCAAGTCGCAGAATCTCAAGATCAGCCGGTACGGAACGATCGAAATAGACGAGATCACCTACCAGACGAGCCGGGAAGGTGTGTTTGCCGGCGGTGACGCTCAGTCGGGGCCGTGGGTGGCGATAGGGGCGGTTTGCGCGGGCCGCGAAGCCGCAATCTCCATTTCCCGCTATCTGAAGGGGGAGGATGTCGCCGAGGGGCGCTCCAAAGTCCAGCTTCCGCAGGAAAATTTCAAGCCCATCCCGGCAGACATCGTAAAACAGCCCCGCGCCCATCAGGCCGCCATCGTTATGGAGGAAAGGAAGAAGGGCTTCACGGAAGTGGAGCAGGGGTTGACCGAGGAGCAGGCCAGAGCCGAAGCCTCAAAGTGTCTCAATTGTATGAACTGCTGCGAATGCAAAATGTGCGTTGATGCCTGTCTTGCTCAGGCCATCGACCACGACATGCAACCGCAGATCCAGGAGATCAAGACGGGCGCGTTGATTTTCGCCCCCGGTTTTACGACCTTCGATCCGAAAAGAAAGCCCGAATACGGCTACGGCAGGTGGCCGAACGTACTGACGAGCATCGAGTACGAGCGCATACTGTCCGCGGCCGGACCGTTTGGCGGGCATATCCAGCGGCTCTCGGACGGACAAAAGCCGCAGCGGATCGCATGGATCCAGTGCGTGGGGTCCCGCGAGAGCGCGATCGGCCAGGATTACTGTTCCTATGCCTGCTGTATGTACGCAACGAAGCAGGCGATGATCACCAAGGAGCACGAGGCCGATATCGATACGACCATCTTCTTTATTGACATGCGCGCCCAGGGCAAGGGCTTTGACAGGTTCTACGAGCGCGCACGCGATGAGACCGGCGTCCGATTCGTCCGTTCGATGATCTCGCGCGTGGTGCCGGTGCCCGAGACCGGGCAGCTGATGGTCAACTACTCCGATGAAACGAACGAGATTCGTGAAGAAATCTTCGACATGATGATCTTGTCGGTTGGTTTCTGCGCGCATCCGTCGACCGCGGATCTCGCGAAGAAGCTGGGAGTTGATCTCAACCCCTTCGGCTTTGCGAAAACCGACGCGCTGGACGTGGTGGCGACCTCGCAGGAAGGAATCTATGTCTGCGGTGCCGCCCAGGGTCCCAAGGATATCCCGGATTCCGTCCAGCAGGGCAGCAGCGCGGCCGCGTACGCCACTTCGCTTCTGTCGGATGCAAGAGGCTCTCTTATCGAGGCTCCGCCTCACTATGAAGAACGTGACGTCAAGGGCGAAAAACCGCGTGTCGGCGTCTTCGTCTGCCATTGCGGTATAAACATCGCCGGCGTTATCGATACGGATGCCGTTGTTGATTACGCCAAGACGCTTCCGGGCGTCGAGTACGCCTTTTCTCCGATGTTTGCCTGCTCGAGCGACCAGCAGAAGGAGATCCGGCGTGCTATACAGGAATATAAGCTCAACAGGTTCGTCGTGGCCTCCTGTACGCCGCGAACCCATGAACCGCTTTTCCGCAATACGTTGCGGGAAGCCGGTTTGAACCCGTACCTCTTCGAACTCGCCAACATCCGTGAGCATGACTCCTGGGTGCATCAGGGAGAACATGGGTTGGCGACGGAGAAGGCCAAGGATCTGGTCCGCATGGCGGTGTCTCGGGTCAGCCTGCTCGAGCCGCTCTATGATTTCTCCTACGAAGTGGTCCAGAAGGCTCTGGTCATAGGCGGAGGGCTGGCGGGGTTGACGGCTGCCCTTTCGGTGGCCGAGCAGGGATTCCCGGCTGTTCTGGTAGAAAAATCGGCGGAGCTGGGCGGCAATGCCCGGAGCCTCTTCTATACGGAAGATGGGGCGGAGCCCAGGAAGTATGTCGAGGAACTGATCAGGAAGGTTGAATCCAACAAGCTCATAAAGATTTACAGGGAAGCCGAAGTGGCCGCCATCAAGGGTGCCTGCGGCAATTTCTCGACGACGGTCAAGGTTGGCGGGGAAGACATTGAGGTTTCCCACGGCGTCGGAATCGTGGCAACCGGCGGTCAGGAATTCAAACCCACCGAGTACCTGTACGGGCAGGATCCCAGAGTCATTACCCAGAAAGAGTTCGAGCGTATGCTTGTGGAAGATCCCACCGCTGCGCGGGGATTCGGCAACGTCACGATGATTCAGTGCGTCGGGTCGCGCGAGCCGGATAACTCCTACTGCAGTAGGGTTTGCTGCACGGCTGCCGTGAAGAATGGTCTGAAGCTCAGGGAAATAAATCCGAAAGCCAATATCTCGGTGCTCTACCGCGACATGAGGACATTCGGGTTCAAAGAGCTTAACTATCAGGAAGCGCGGCGGCAGGGAGTGCGCTTCTTCCGGTACGACGAGAACCGAAAGCCGGAGGTCAAATCCAACGGCGCGGGTCTTGATGTAACGATGTTTGATTCACAGCTCCAGCGTCCGGTCACCATAAAGACAGACCTGCTCGTACTGAGCGCGGCAATCCGGCCGGGTTCGGAAACGAAGAAACTTGGCGAAACATTGCGCCTGCCGCTGGACCAGGACGGCTTTTTCATGGAAGCGCACCTCAAGCTGCGGCCGCTCGATTTTGCCACGGCGGGATTCTTCCTCTGCGGTCTTGCGCATGGGCCGAAGTTCGCCAATGAATCGATAGCACAGGCGCGAGGCGCCGTATCGCGTGCGATGACAATCCTGTCCCAGAAGGAAATAGTTGCCGAGGGTGTCATTACCGCGGTTGATACGGCTCTTTGCCGTGCATGCGGAGAGTGCGAGCAGACGTGTCTGTTCGGTGCGATAAAGGTCATAGAGGAAGAAGACGGGAAGAGACATGCTTTCGTCACGCAGGCGCTTTGCACCGGTTGCGGCGCCTGCAATGCTGCGTGTCCGACGGGTGCGGCTTCGTTGGCCCATTTCCGCGACAGGCAGATCAAAGCTGTGATCCAGGCTCTATAAGGAACATCGATGTCCGACACATTCGAACCCAAAATCGTCGCGTTTGTATGTAACTGGTGCGCATATGCCGGAGCCGATCTGGCTGGTGTTGCCAGAATGCAGTATCCGACCAATGTCCGGCTCATCCGGCTCATGTGCTCCGGCAGAATGAATCATGGTTTTCTGCTGAGCGCGTTTGAGGCGGGGGCAGACGGCGTGATGGTGTCAGGCTGACACATCGGTGACTGCCATTACCTGGGAGGTAATGAAAAGTGCAAAGTGGTCATCGAGGATACCCATAAGATTCTGGACCTTCTTGGAGTCGATGGACGCTATCTTCGCCTGAAATGGATTTCCGCTTCCGAGGGAAATATTTTCGCCGACGAGATCCGTGTTTTTACGCAGCAACTCAAGGACTTGGGGCCAAATCCTCTGGCCCGGGAGACGGACTCGGCGGCCGCAGCCGTTTAGCGGAAGCGGTTCGTTGAGGCCAATCGGGGTTCATTCATAATCTGCAGGCAGGCCTAAATGCTTGAATGGAACAGGCTATGAAACTTAGTAAGGAACAAGTTGATTATTGCATGGAGTGTGGTGTCTGCACTGGCAGCTGTCCCATAAGCAGGGTGCTGCCCACCTTTTCCCCACGGCAGATGATCAAACGGGCCCTCATGGAGAGGGATGAAACTGTGCTCCAGGGACGAGAACTCTGGGCATGCCTCACCTGTGCGCGGTGCAGTTCGCGCTGTCCCGTTCAGATCGATTTTCCGGAATTCGCCCGCGGCTACCGCGAACTGGCCCGCAGCGAGGGCAACGCGCCACAGCTAAGCCACCACGGTACCTTGCAGGCCATTGCCTCTTTGCAGTCCAAGAACATCAAGCAGCATCGTACGGGATGGGCTGCGGACGTGGGGAAGTTCCAGGCCAGTGGGGACTACTTCTACTTTGTCGGGTGCGCACCTTACTTCGACGCGGCGCTCAAGTACGGTTCCACGTCGTTGGATACGGCCAAATCCGTGCTCCGGCTCCTGAACCGCATGGGTATCGAGCCCGTGATGAGTGATGACGAGCGCTGCTGTGGTCACGATGCGCTCTGGAGCGGGAACGAGGCGACTTTCGAAAAGCTGGCGCGTCTCAATCTGGAGTTGATTGCCGGATCGGGCGCCAAAACGGTCATATTCAGCTGTCCGGAAGGCTACACGATCTTCAAGAAGGAAATGCCCAAATACTTCGGAGAGTTACCCTTCGAGGTGATGCACATTACAGAATTTCTCGCTCGGGAGCTTCCCGGATCGGGGGCCGCCTTCAAGCCTGTGGAAAATGGAAATGGGACCGTGACCTATCAGGATCCGTGCAGGCTCGGGCGAAAAGCGGGCATATACGAGCCCCCCAGAGATCTGCTCAAGCTGATCCCCGGCGTTCAGCTTGCAGAGATGGAGCTGAACCGCGAAAATTCGGTCTGTTGTGGGACCAGCGCGTGGATTGAGTGCTCCAGTTGCTCGAAGACCATGCAGGTTGAAAGGCTCCAGGAGGCTCTGAGCACGGGGGCGTCGACGCTGATTACTGCCTGCCCCAAGTGCAGGATCCATCTCACCTGCGCTGAGCAGAACACTGATATAACGATGAATATAGTGGACTTGTACACATTCCTTTTGGATCATATGGAATAGATCTGTTTAACCCTGAAGGAGATCACGTTCGTGAATCGGGATGTCCTTGTCATTGGTGGAGGCATTGCAGGCATGCAGGCCTCTTTGGACCTGGCCGAAATGGGTTTCCAAGTTCATCTCGTTGAACGGTTGCCCACTATCGGCGGGAAAATGGCCCAGCTCGATAAAACGTTTCCAACTAACGATTGCGCGCTTTGAATCCTGGCCCCGAAATTGATGGATGTCGGTCGACATCCCAGGATTCGGCTGCTGGCATACTCGGAAGTGGAAAAGGTGGAAGGCGAGGTGGGAAATTTTCGTGTAACCGTCCGCAAGAAGCCTCGTTACGTGAATGAGAGCAAATGCACAGGCTGTGGAAGCTGTGCGGAGAAGTGCCCGACAGTGACTTCGGATGCCTACAATCTGGGGCTTGGCAAGTCAAAGGCCATATTCAAGTATTTTGCCCAGGGCATTCCTTCCTCGTACACAATCGACGCGAGCGTCTGCCGGAACTTCCAGCAGGGCAAGAAGTGCGGTGTGTGCGCCAAGGTCTGCCAGGCCGGGGCGATCGATTACAAGCAGGAAGAGCAGATCCTCGAGGTCGATGCCGGAGCGATTATTCTGGCGACCGGCTACGAGCTGTTCGATGCCGGAAGAGTCCCGGAATATGGCTACGGCCGGATACCCAATGTCGTAACAGCCCTGGAATTTGAAAGGTTCCTGTCTGCGAGCGGACCGACCCATGGCCATGTCTACCGGCGTTCGGATCTCCAGGTCGAAGCCAAACTCCCCGAACTCGAGAAAGCCTCTCAAAAGGTCCTCCGCGAATTGGAGAAATTCGAAAAGACCTTCAGCATGACCTCTGATGAGTTCTTCGAAAAGTTCGAGGCGGGCGAATTGACCGGTGCGCAGTATGACGAATGGGCGAAAGCTATCAAGGGGTATGCCCCCCTGAAACAGCAGCTCGAAAATGCGCGCAAGCAGGTTGACTGCATGGAATCGGCCCACCGGATTGCTTTCATCCAGTGCGTCGGATCTCGAGACAAAAGATTCAATGAGTATTGTTCCGGCTTCTGCTGCATGCATTCGGTGAAAGAAGCAATCATTGCGCGTGAGCACGACAGAGAAGCTGAAATCTATATTTTCGGCATGGACATCCGGGCGGTGGGGAAAGGCTTCGAAGAGTACAGAAATCGGGCAGGTGAGGCAGGTGTAACATTCGTGCGAAGCCGTGTGGCCGAAGTCACGGAAAATGCCGCCCACAATCCGATTCTCTGGTTCGAAGACACGAAGAACCGCATAGTTCGCAGCCTCGAGGTTGACCTCGTTGTTTTGGCGACCGGATGCGAGCCGAGTCCCGCAGCACACAAGTTTTCGGCAATGCTTGGAATTCCACTGACCGACTTCGGTTTCTACAAGACAAAAACGGTTCCTGCTCTTGATACTTCACGGCCTGGTATTTTTACCTGCGGATGTGCCCAGGGGCCCATGGATATTCCTGAATCGGTTGCGCAGGCTAGCGGTTGCGCGGCAAGGGCGGCTCAGGCGTTGTCGGAGAGTGAATCGATGCGCCTTGTATCCTGAAGGAGGAAAAGCCGATGAGCGGAAACGGTGAAGACATGGATGTGACCGAAGCTCGCATAGGTGTCTTCGTCTGCCACTGCGGCACCAACATCGCCGGTTACCTCGACTGCGAAGCGTTGATGGAATATGCGGCAACCCTGCCGAACGTAGTGTACGCGAAGAACAATCTGTATACCTGCTCGGAATCCGGGATAGGCGAAATACAGAAGGCCATAAGCGACCACAGGCTCACCCGAGTCGTCGTGTCCTCGTGTTCGCCGAGGACGCACATGCCCCTTTTCAAGAGCGCATGCGCTGAAGCGGGACTGAATCCCTATCTGTTCGAGATGGCCAATATCCGCGATCAGTGTTCCTGGGTTCATATGCAGGAAAGGGATGCGGCCCAGGCCAAGGCCAAGGATCTCATCCGCATGGCCGTGGCCAAGGCTGTCTTGCTTACCCCGCAGAAGGACATCGAAGCCTCTCTGGTAAAAAAAGCGATGGTGCTCGGGGGCGGCATGGCGGGTCTTTCGTCTGCCTCTGCGCTTGCCGACATGGGGGTGGAGGTTTTCCTGGTGGAGCGGGAGGCCGAACTGGGGGGACTTCTGCGTCGCATAAACAGGGTTGGCCCTTCCGGCGAAAAGGCCTCCGATATCGTCGCCGATATGGTCCGACAGGTACGTGATAAGCCGAACATCAAGCTGCTTCTCGAAACCGAGCTTGCTGGGGTCGGAGGCGTTGTCGGCAACTACGAAGTGGTGCTCAAGACGAAGAGCGGCGAGGAAATCAAGCAGACCGTCGGATCAATCGTTGTGGCGACGGGTGCGGTGCCGCTCAATGCCGAAGGACTCTGCGGCTACGACGGAAAGCGCGTGATAACCCAGATCGAACTTGAAGAGCAGCTTCGGGATAGGAAATTCGAGGCGAAGAACGTCGTTATGATTCAATGCGTGGGGGCCCGGAGTGCGGAACGGAAATATTGTTCGCGAATCTGCTGCCTGTCCGCCGTCAAGAATTCAATCTACATCAAGGAATTGGATCCTTCCGCTCATGTTCACGTGCTCTACCGAGACATCCAAATGTACGGCACCGAGAACGAAAAGCTTCTTTGGGACTCGCGTGGGAAGGGGGTGCGCTACGACATATACGATGCGTCCAGGCCCCCTGTGGTCAAGGATGGAGCGGTCGAACTTTACCAGCCGCTAACGGGCATGACGGTGGAAATACCCTTCGATTTGGTGGTGCTCTCAACGCCTCTGGTGGCCCCGGCTGATTCTCAGACAATAGCCAATTACATGCGCATTCCGGTGGATGGCAATAATTTCTTCCTTGAGGCTCATGCCAAATTGCGTCCGCTCGATTTCGCCACGGACGGGATCTATCTGGCGGGCACCGCCCGGTATCCCGCGACCGTGCCCGAGGCTCAGGCACAGGGGTTGGGGGCTGCATCGCGCGCGAACACGATTCTGTCCAAGGATAAGCTTACCTTCAGCGCCCTGGTTTCGCAGGTGACCGACCGGTGCGACGGCTGCGGTTTTTGTGTGGACCTTTGCCCCTACAAGGCGCTCAGCCTTGTGGAATACGAAAAGGACGGACAGATACGCAAGAAGAATAGATCAGACAGCATACTCTGCAAGGGCTGTGGTGTCTGTGCGGCGACCTGTCCCAAAGGCGGTGTGGTGGTGCTTGGTTTTACCAGAAAGCAGCTCGAGGCCCAGGTCGATGCTGCCCTTGAATCGCTGCAATAGGCTTTTTCCGTAGTTTTGCAGCAGAAAGGATTTGCTAACCATGTCAGATGATTTCGATCCGAAGATTGTCGGATTTCTTTGCACGTGGTGAGCTTACGCTGCTGCTGACCTGGCTGGGGTCAGTCGTTCGCAGTATCCTCCCAATCTGCGCATTGTCCGTATGATGTGCTCCGGCATGGTCAGTCCCGACCTGATACTCCGGGCGCTATCGAAGGGCGCTGACGGAGTCCTGGTGATAGGCTGCCATCTCGGGGAATGCCATTATCTGGAGGGCAACTATAACGCGGCAAAGCGAGTTGCGGTTTTGAAGAAATTGCTCGCCTTTGCCGGGGTCGACCCGGCAAGACTGCGGGTGGAGTGGCTGTCTTCCGCGGAGGCACCCACTTTTGTCAGGGTCACGTCCGAGTTCAGCGAACAGATCAAAGCGCTCGGGCCTTCCCCCTTGAAGGAAGTGGCCTGACGTTTGCCATGCCCCTGTGAGGGACTGAGGTCATCAGGTGGCACAAGATCCGACGGAGAAGGTTTCGTTATGGTTGAAAAGGTCAAAGCAAGAGTTCAGGAACTACTCGCATCCGGGAAGGTCAAGGGTTTTATCGGCCTTCGGGAATTGCACGGTCATATCGGACCATACCTTTTCACGGACGGTGGCGACCTCGATGGTTTCGTCATTGGAGATAGAAAAGCTGCCGGCGATACACGCTATCCGCTGAACACACAATTGATCATGATATCCCGCCAGTATCCCGAGGAGACCTTGGGGGTACTGGTTCGGGGCTGCGACGAGCGCGGTCTGAAAACGCTGTTCAACACGAATCAGCTCAAGCCTGAAAAGGTTGTTTCGGTTGGAATCGCCTGTCCGCAGGAACTGGCCGATGTTTGCGAATGCATGAAACCTTTCCCGGAAGAATTCGTGGCGGGAGAAGCGTCCGAAGCAAGGCCCTTTGGATCGGTGGAGCGTATCGAGTCCATTGAAATCGGCGAGCGGCTCAAGGTTTGGCTGGGCGAGTTCGCCAAATGCATCAAGTGCTATGGGTGCAGGAATATCTGTCCGATGTGCTATTGTCCTGAATGCACTCTGGAAGCCAAGGATTTTCAGGCGGTGGGGTCGATTGCGTCGGAAAATCCCATCTTCCATTTAACGCGCGCCCTGCACATGGCTGGAAGGTGCATCGACTGCGGGCTGTGCAGTGAAGCGTGTCCGGCGGATATCCCGCTGAGGACGCTTTACAAGAAGATCGCGGACATCGTTGACCTGGAGTTCCAATACCGGCCGGGCTACCAGGACTCCAAAGGCAAAATGTCCCCAAATGTCCTCGGTGAAGCTGCAAAGCACTGAGAGGAGCCTATATGGAGTACCGGACAGTATTAACGACGTGCACCTACTGCGGTTGTGGCTGCGGCTTCTATCTTGAAGTCCTTGACGGCCGCGTCGTGGGTACTATCCCCTGCAAAACCAACCCGGTGAGCGAAGGGAAGCTCTGCGTCAAGGGGTGGAATGTTCACGAGTTCATTCATAGCCCAAAGCGTCTGACTCAGCCTCTCCTCCGGAAGGATGGCGCACTGACACCGGTTTCGTGGGATGAAGCACTGGATTTCACTGCCAAGCGGATGCGAGAAATAAAGGAAGCCAACGGCAGCGATTCAGTGGCTTTTCTCGCGTCGGCCAAGGTTACCAATGAGGAAAACTATCTCATTCAGAAGTTCGCACGGGCGGCGGTCGGGACCAACAATGTAGACCACTGCGCCAGGCTTTGACACTCCTCTACCGTGGCAGGTCTTGCTGCGGCTTTCGGGAGTGGGGCAATGACGAATTCCATCGTCGAACTGGAGAATGCGGACTGCATACTTGTAATCGGATCCAATACGACATCTTCCCATCCTCTGGTGGCGACGCGGATATTCCGTGCGAAGGCAAGGGGAGCAAAAATTGTCGTCGCCGATCCTCGTTTCGTTCAGCTCGCCAACAAGGCTGATCTTTACATGCGTCATAAACTCGGGACCGACGTGGCGCTGATCAACGGCATGATGAACGTCATTCTGAGCAACGGATGGCACAAGCAGGATTTTGTCGACGAGCGGACCGAGGGATTCGAAGAATTCCGGAAGGTTGTCGAGCAATATACGCCGGAGCGCGTTTCGGAGATCACGGGTGTTTCCGCAGAAGATATCCGCACGGCCGCCGATTGGTATGCGAATGCGAAGGCCGGATCCATCGTGTACTGCATGGGCATCACGCAGCACACGACCGGGGTCGACAACGTGAAGACGCTTGCCAATCTTTCCATGCTGACCGGTCATATCGGCCGGGAATCCACGGGTGTCAATCCCCTGCGCGGGCAGAACAATGTTCAGGGCGCTTGCGACATGGGCGGTCTTCCGAACGTTTACCCGGGATACCAGCCGGTAAACGTCGCGGCGAACAAGGAAAAGTTCGAAAAGGCATGGAACGCAAAACTCTCCGACAAGGTCGGACTGACTATCCCGGGGGTGCTTGAAGGACTCAGCGCGGGCTCTGTGAAGGCGGTCGTCATTGTTGGTGAAAACCCGATGGTGAGCGATCCTGACGTACACCATGTGGAAAAGGCCCTGAAGAACGCCGAACTTCTGGTGGTGCAGGATATTTTTCTTACGCCTACTGCCGAATTGGCGCATGTTGTACTTCCCGGCGCTTCCTTTGCCGAAAAGGACGGGACTTTCTCCAACACGGAAAGGAGAGTCCAGCGGGTACGAAAGGCTGTTGAACCGGTTGGCGATGCCCGCGAGGACTGGAAGATTTTCCAGGATCTGTCAACCCGTTTTGGCTACAAGATGGAGTACGGGTCGCCGGCAGAGATCATGGCGGAGATCAGCAGCGTTACTCCCTCTTATGGCGGCATCAGTTTTGAACGGTTGGAAGGTGATGGATTGCTCTGGCCGTGTCCTTCGGCCGAACATCCGGGGACGAAATTTCTGCACCAGGGGAAGTTCTCCAGGGGGCGAGGTCTTTTCCATGCCATTGAGTACAAGCCTCCCGCGGAACAGATAGACGCAGAATATCCCTTCTGGCTGTCTACCGGGCGTATTCACGTCCATTATCATACCGGAACGATGACGCGGAACTCTCCCACGCTGCATAAGGAGATGCCGGAGGGATTTCTCGAGGTCAACCCTGTCGATGCCCGTGCACTCGGGGTAAAAAGTGGCGACGCGGTGCGAGTGGCATCCAGGCGCGGAGAAGTAGTCATAAAGGTTGACATTACAGCGCGTGTAACGCAAGGTACCGTTTTTATGCCCTTTCATTTTGTGGAGACTTGCGCCAATCTTCTCACGAATCCGGCCAACGACCCAATTGCCAAGATTCCTGAGTATAAGGTTTGCGCAGTACAGTTGGAAAAAGCTTTGTGAAGCGTATGTGAAGCCAATTAGGTCATATAGCAGAGCTTGGATGGCGCGGAAGTGGGAGGTAGTATGCAAGACTCGACGTAATACCCGGAGCTTCCATCAGGCTAGCCGAGGCAGGTAATTGATGTCGCCCTCATCATTCCTTATGGCACAGTCGGAGACCCGGTGCGCAACCAAGCTGTTTGAAAGGAGCAGCTCAGGACTTACCAGGTTCTGAGACAATGCGCTGTGTTAACTATAAGGAGAAGGAACAGATGAGCGGAAATGGTGGCATCAAGGGTTCCACGAAAGTGCGCATTGGTGTATTTGTCTGCCACTGCGGCTCAAATATCGCCGGTTACTTGGACTGCAAAGCACTCACCGAATACGCCGCGACATTGCCGAACGTGGTGTACGCGAAAAACAATCTCTACACCTGTTCGGAATCCGGTATAGCTGAGATCCAGACTGCAATAAAAGACCATAAGCTCACCAGAGTGGTTGTCTCCTCTTGTTCTCCGAGAACCCATATGCCTCTTTTCAAGAGCGCATGCGAGGAAGCCGGTCTCAATCAATATCTTTGCGAAATGGCGAATATCCGCGACCAGTGTTCCTGGGTGCACATGCAGGAGCGCGAACAGGCTCAGGTCAAAGCGATGGACCTTATTCGCATGGCCGTTGCCAAGGCCGCGCTGCTCGAACCGCAAAAGGATATCGAATCCTCGCTGGTGCGAAGGGCCATGGTGCTCGGCGGCGGGATCGCTGGCCTCTCTGCGGCCTCGGCCCTGGCCGACATCGGTGTGGAGGTGCTGCTCGTCGAAAGGCAGGCGGAACTGGGAGGACTGCTTAAGGGACTTCACCGAATTGGGCCTTCGAGCGAAAGGGCTTCGGCCATATTGGGCGAAATAGTGAAGCAGGTCCAGAGTGCGCCGAATGTCAAAGTGCTTACGGAAACCGAACTCACCGGGGTCGGAGGGGTCGTCGGGAAATATGAGATATCCCTCAAGGACAAGAGCGGTGCGGAGGCAAAGGAGACAGTCGGAGCGATCGTCGTTGCGACGGGCGCTGTTCCCTTCAAGCCCGAAGGGCTTTTCGGGTACGACGGCAAGAAGGTGATCACGCAGTACGAATTGGAGGGCATGCTCGAAGACGAGACCTTCAATGCGCAGAAAGTGGTCATGATTCAATGCGTGGGCTCACGCTGTCCGGAACGGAGCTATTGTTCCCGCATATGTTGCCTGACCGCGGTGAAGAATTCCATCTACATCAAGTCCCGCAACCCGGATGCGCAAGTCAACATTCTGTATCGCGACATTCAGATGTACGGTACGGAAAACGAAAAGCTGCTATGGGATTCGCGTGGACAGGGAATACGGTATGACATCTACGATGTGGCGAAGCCTCCCGTTGTAAAGGATAAGGTTGTAGAGCTCTATCAGCCCCTGACCGGAGAAACCATCGAAATACCGTATGACCTGGTGGTGCTCTCAACGCCGCTGGTCGCTCCGGCGGATTCTCCCGCCGTAGCCAATTTCATGCGCATTCCGGTGGACGCCAATAATTTCTTCCTCGAAGCGCATGCCAAACTTCGTCCGCTCGATTTCGCCACGGACGGCATCTATCTTGCCGGAACGGCAAGATATCCCGCTACGGTCCCGGAAGCGCAGGCTCAGGGATTGGGCGCAGCCTCGAGGGCAAACACGATACTGTCCAAGGACAAGTTGGTCTTCAGTGCCTTGGTTTCCTATGTGACGGACAGGTGCGACGGATGCGCGCTCTGCCTGGATGCGTGTCCCTATTTTGCCATATCGCTCGAAGAATATGAGGAGGACGGACGGCTGAAAAAACGGGTCAAAACTGACAGCATCCTTTGCAAAGGGTGTGGTGTTTGCGCTGCCACCTGTCCGAAGGGCGGGATTCGGGTTCACGGATTTACATCGGATCAGATTAAGGCTCAGATAGATGCTCTTTTGCTAAGTTGATGCCGATAACGGATGTTGCTTCCGAAAGCGGAAACAATTCCTGTGTCCTGTTGGTGCTATTATCTCAATCTCATGGATCAAATCCCTAGAAAGGAGTTCCGCGATGTCTGATGATTATGAACCGGTCATCGTAGGATTTCTGTGCATTTGGTGAGCTTTCGCTGCTGCTGACCTGGCTGGGGTCAGTCGTTTGCAGTATCCGCCAAACCTCCGCATTGTAAGACTCATGTGTTCGGGCATGATAGACCCGGACCTCGTGGCGCATGCCCTCTCCAGGGGGGCTGATGGTGTCCTGGGGGTTGGATGCCATCTGGGCGAGTGCCATTACCTGGAAGGCAATTACAAGGCGAACGCCAGATCAAAAGCCATCAAGATCGTATTGGAGAACTGCGGGATAGACCCAAACCGGTTCCGGATGGAATGGGTATCCTCGGCGGAAGCTCCTCGCTTTGTTGAGGTGGTGAGCCGTTTTGTCGCCGATGTGAAACTGCTTGGCCCCAACCCGTTGCGGCAGATCAAAGCTGCCGTTAACGAATGAGGACAACCGGTACGAGGCCTCGACTATCTCTGATACTGGTTTGGTGATTCACCTGTGGAATGCGAGGTATATACTTATATGGCTGCAAAAGTTGCGGAAGAATGGCTAAACGCATGTTCCGGATGCGAGATATCCATCGTGGATCTGGGTGCGCGCATTCTTAAAGTCCTCGAACTGGTGGAGTTCGTCCATATACCCGTTCTCATGGACCATAAGTATTATGGCCAACTCGGAGATGGAAAGCATATCGATATTCCTGAAGCCGATGTCGGAATCATTACGGGAAGTATCCGGAACGAGGAACATCTCGAAGTAGCCCTTGAGATGCGGAAAAAATGCAAGCTCATCATAGCGCTGGGTACCTGTGCGACGCATGGAGGCATCCCGGCGCTTGCCAATTCGTATACGAATGAGAGTATTTTTGAACGGTACTACTCGACGGAGACCACCGACGAGGATCAACCGATTCCCAATGCCGGAATTCCTCCTCTCCTCGATACCGTCTATGCGCTCGATGAAAAGATAAAAGTTGATGTCTACCTGCCCGGATGCGCGCCGCATCCGGATCAGGTCTTCGCTGCACTGGCGGGGCTTCTGACGGGAAATCCGGCGGTGTTGCCCGACAAGAGCGTCTGCGATTTCTGCCCCACAAAGCGGGAGGGCAAGGGCAAGGTCACCAAAATACGCCGTTTTCTCGAATCGCCGCACTACAATAACGATGAACCGCTCGATAAGATGCAGTGCCTGCTCGAGCAGGGCTTTCTGTGCATGGGGGCCGTCACGCGTGCGGGTTGTGGCGGCGATGGTCTGATTCCACGGTGCATCGGCGTAAGAGTCCCCTGCAGGGGATGCTACGGTCCCGTGAATCAGGACGGAAATCAGTTGCTGCAGATGTTGAACGCTCTGGCCTCCAACGGCATCGACGTCGATTCTCTGCCCGATTACACTAACCTCCTGCGGTTCTCAGGGGCGCATGGACTGCTGAAGCCTGTGCCTCAGCCGGTTCGAAAATAGAAGGAGGCTCACTGGTATGGGACGTACTATCCATCTTGCTCCGGTAACCCGCATTGAAGGGCATGCCTCCATTGTCATCCAACTGGACGATGAGGGCAATGTCACGGACAGCAAGGTCCACTACATGTCCCTTCGCGGATTCGAAAAGTTCATCGAGGGAAAACCGGCGGAAGAAGTGCCGCGCATTGTAAATCGGATCTGTGGAATATGTCCATGGCATCATCATCTCGCGTCGAATAAGGCTGTCGACCGTTGTTTCGGAGTCACTCCGCCGCCTGCGGGAAATAAGCTTCGGGAGTTTGCACAAACCGTTTCTCATGCCGAAGACAAGCTGCTGAACTTCTATTTCCTTGCAGCGCCCGACTTCGTGATGGGACCGGATGCGGACTACGGGGTGCGAAATGTCATCGGGGTCGTCAAGGCTGCTCCGGATCTGGCTACAAAGGCCGTCCTTGCTCGTTTCAAGGCAAAGATGATCCTGGAAAGACTCGGTGGCAAGGCCATCCATCCCCACGCCGGCGTTGCCGGGGGATTTTGCAGGCCGTTGCAGGAGTCCGAAAGGCAGCAGTTCCTGGAAGATCTCAAGGAATTGCTGGAGTTTTCCACCTTCACGCTCGATTTTGCGAAAAAGGAAGTCTTTCCGAAATACTTGGATGTCGTGAAGGTCCTTGGCGTTTTCTCCTCAGGGTTTCTCGGCACTGTCGACGATAAGGGGCAGCTCAATTTTTACGACGGCAAGCTCCGGATGATGAAACCCGACGGAAGCTTTACCGATTTCGACACCCAGGACTATGCCGATTATCTCGGCGAAGCGGTTGTGCCCTTTTCGTACGGGAAAATCCCGTACGCAAAGTTTTGGAATGACGGGTTCTCGCTCGACCTGGACAATCTGAAGGGAATCTACAGAGCGAACTGCCTTGCGCGCATTAACGTTTGCGACAGCATTTCCACACCGCGCGCGCAAGCCGAACTCGAAGAATTCAGGAAACTTTTCGGAAGGCCAGCACAGCTCACTCTGCTCTACCACTGGGCACGGCTCATCGAAGATGTGTATGCCTATGAGCATGCAATAGAACTCCTGGAAGACAAATCGATAACCGATCCCGAGGTGCGTGTGCCTGTCGAGCCGAAGGCCGGCAGGGGAGTCGGATGCGTTGAGGCCCCTCGCGGAACGCTGATCCACGACTATACGACCGATGAGAACGGACTCATTGCGAAGGCCAACCTTATCGTGGGTACCACCCACAACCTTGGCCCCATGAACATCAGCGTCAATCAGGCCGCAAAGGCGCTCATCAAAAACGGTGAAGTGACGGAGGGAATCCTCAATAGGATTGAAATGGCCGTACGTGCCTACGACCCTTGAATTTCCTGCGCAACGCATTGCCTGGACGGCAATCCGGTTTTCTCGGTTGAAGTAAAGGGCCCCAACGACGAAATCGTTGCCAGGTGGCCGGGAAAGTAGAACTCCGACTTATACGCAAATTGCGTTCAAGTAATACCTCTCAGGAACCAAAGTGCGGGGGAATGATTCCTCCGCACCCCCGCAAGCGTTCGGCGCTATGGCTGTGGGCCGACGGCCGCAGCCGTAGCGCCAAAATGAGCCGCATAGCGGCGTGGGGTGTGCAACTCCCCACGCTTTCAAAAGGCTCGGAATGCGAGAGCTCATCCGCGCTCCGCAATAGCTTCCGCCGCCTGCTCCGATCAACACATCCTTATTGAAGGGCAGAATTCGAATTTGCGCTCGTCGACCTGAAACACGGCGCCGTCTTCGCGGTTTTCTATCAGCCTGCCTTCAAGGATCCTCCTGCAGCCAAAGCAAAAATATGTTATCAGATGCGTCGGAGACGATTCGCCGTCTGTTGCATTCTTTTCCTGTTCGGCAATAGGTGTCATGGTCAGTTTTTGGCAGATCTCCTGCTTTTCCGTTTCTCCCTGTCGAATCACAACCTTGTAGCTGCCGAGAAACTTCAGAGGCATCTTGATGCTCATGGCCGGCTCCATTCAAAGGAAGTTCAAGCGAACCGCCGATAGGCTTCTGATCGAATGTAGAGCATGTTGCAGGAAAATCAGCGGGAAGAATGTGAGGGCGGTGAAGGAATCAAAGAAGTTGAGTGATCAGAGGAAACCATGCGCCGGAGCGCGCAGTTCGAAGGTTAGTTTGCCAGTGCGCCCTCAAGCTTGTCGAGGATTCTTTTGGGCACGGGGTAGGCGTCCTTCACGAGATATAGGCCCAGAATCATGGGATCGAATGCAATAGCTTCCGCTGCCTTTGATACGCTTAGCCCTTTTTCTTCCATTGACTGAATGATCTTGCTCTTTCTTTCTTCCATATCAAGCTCCTGGTTGAAAAAATAGTGGATAACCGTTGCAATATCGCACAAATCCGGGACAAAAAGCAAGTCCGGAGCAATCGCCGACGGTTACGGGCGGGCGGGAAGATTCTCAGGTTATTGGCCCATCGCAAAAAAAGGAAAAGGCCATAAGGATGTTTCCTTATGGCCTTCCGTAAAGCAAAGGGTCTCAGAACCGGCCTAAACAACAGGAGAAAGAGATTTCCGCCACCAACAGGAGTTCAGGTCGAGCAAGCAGAGCAACGTGTAAGGTAGAATCAGCATCAACGGAACATGAGAAGGAGAAGTCTTAATAGCAAGAGCAAGAACAGGAATAAGAGCTTGAGCAGTTCACATGAACACCAGGATTCGTTCGCGCCCACCTAATCGGTCAATTTCAGCTTCAAGGCGATTCAAAGCATCAACTTCAACTACCGTTTCTGAGAGGTCCCCGCATGAATGTGGAGGCAGACATGCCTTCGCGCTTCGCTTCGGTTTGCCAGGTCCCATTCCGAACCGGCCTACTGGCCTTTACGCAAGCAGAGGAGAGTGCAGCTTCAAGTTCAACGAGGTCAAAGGGTTTCTTGAGAAACGATTCAATTTTCACTCGATCAAGATCATTCGCAATCGCTTGGAAGTCGAACTCGGAAATAACAATCGCAGCAGTCACAGGAGAGAGGAGCATCAGCTTTTCAATGAGTGAGGGACCGTTCGCATCAGGAAGATGGTATTCCAGAATGACAACGTTGTGACGGGTTTTCTCCGCTAGAGCCAGCGCTTCACGGGCAGTTGAGCAACTGTCAAAGGCATATCCAGCCTGATTCAGGAATTTTTCCAAAGAGCGTCTTAATGGAGCGTCATCTTCAACAAGAAGAACATGATTTTCAACACGCACGTTCCGCCTCCTCTTCTTCAAGGAAGCAAGGAGCGTGCCACGGAGTGGGTCGTCTGTGGATCGTTGCGGGGGTAGGGTTTTACTGTAGAAGGGTGTAATTGCAAATTATCAAATTTGAACAATAGTCACCATGTGTTTCCGGTCCGCCTGACGTGAGTGCGTTGCTTGCAAGAGCCAAATCGTTTAAATTCGAATACTTAAGAGTGAAATGGAGCATATTCTACATGGTGGAGCCTCATTTGGAGTATTTTGTTCAGATCTCGATTCCGAATTTTTTGAGCCGATACAGTAGAACATGCCGCGGGAGCCGTAAGTAACGCGCGGTCTTCGATTTGTTCTTGTTGCACTTGTCGAAAGCCTGGAGGATCACCTCCTTCTCGATCTCTTCCAGACCGATTCCCGCGTCAGGCAACGTCACGCTGAAGTTCTCGGTTTGTCGAATATCGCGCTCCATGCGGTCGGGATCGAGAAAGTGAAGGTGGCGGCCAAGTACCATATCATCATTTTCCAGCAGAACGACGCGTTCAATGCTGTTGCGCAGTTCGCGAATGTTTCCGGGCCAGGAGTGACTGATAAGAAGGTGCTCCGCTTTGGGGTTGAATCCCCGGAAGCGCTTGCCATACTTATCGTTGAATTCCTCCATGAAGGTGCGGGCGAGTGGAATGATATCCTCGCGCCTGTCGCGCAGGGCGGGCAAGTCGATTTTTATCGTCGCAAGCCGGAAATAGAGGTCCTTGCGGAAGCCCCCGGATTCGGCCACGTGCCAGAGGTCCTTGTTGCAGGCGGAGACGATGCGTATATCGACCGTCTTCTTTCTTGTTCCTCCAACGGCGTAGAATTCCTGTTCCTCCATGACACGGAGAAGCTTTGCCTGGATTTCCGGGTGAAGATCGACGATTTCATCCAGAAACAGGGTGCCTCCGTCGGCCACCTGCAGCAGTCCCTCCTTGCCCTCCGCCTTGGCGCCCGTGAATGCGCCCCGTTCATAGCCGAAGAGTTCGCTCTCGATGATCTCGGTGGAGAAGGCCGCGCAGTTGAGAGCAACGAATGGATATGCCGCGCGGGGACTCTTGGTGTGGATCAGGCGGGCGAAGAGTTCCTTGCCGGCACCGCTTTCGCCCTGGATCAGCACGCCGGCGTCGCGGCTTTGCGCGCTTTTGATCGCGAGCATCTGCGCGTCGAGAAAATGAGAGTCTTTGCCGATGAGGCGGTCGACGCCCTGGAGCCGCTGGACCTCCTGACGCAATCTGGATACCTCGTTTTTGAGCCCTGCGTGTTCAAGCGCATTCTGGATGGTCAGCTCAAATTCATCGAGGTCGACGGGCTTGACCAGATAGTCGAAGGCGCCGCGCTTGATTGCCATGACGACGTCCTTCACGCGCTCGTATGCGGTGATCATGACGACGGTGGGCGAAGGCCGCAGCTCCTTGAAGCGGGGCAGGAGCTCGAGGCCGCTTCCGTCGGGAAGTCCGATGTCGAGGAGCACCAGATCGGGCTCTTCCTTCTCGGCCAGACTCAGACCGCCAGCCCCCGTATCGGATTCGAGGATAAGGTTGTTCTTTTCGAGCAACCGCCTCAGGGCGGCGCGAAACGGAGCCTCGTCATCCACTACCAGAATCTTATGCTTCTCGCGCATCAAACCATCTTCCCGTGCCGGGTACCGGCATTCTTCCGTCTTGGCTTGAGGCAAACGCCCAAAGGAGCAGACGGAATTGTACAAAATTATACAAAGCCGAAGGGGGAACAGCAACTCACCCATCCAGCAGGAAAATATTCTGAGATTGGAGAAAATTCAACAGATTTCGCGTCTTTTGCTTCAATTCGACCGCATGCGGGAGATTTTTCCCATATTTCCCTTGACACCTGGATGGTTCCTTTCTATAAGCGGACCCAAATAGAAATCTTAACCGGAAAGATGATGATCAGCATGTTCCTCAGAAAGCTCTACTATTATTATTACTATACCTACTTCGGGCGGTCTGCTCCCGTACCTCTATGATTGTCTTCAAGAGGCCGTGGGCAGATCGCGATCCGGCGACTGCCCGCGGCTTTTTCGTTTAGGAGCCGTGGTGCTTTGCAACCACGGCTTTTTTTATTCCTTTCCAAGATTCATTGAAAACGCAAAGGAGACACGATGCGAGCAAAGGTGATTGTCGGCCTGGCGGCCCTGGGATTGTCCCTTTCGGCCCTCATGGGCATTGCCGGGAAGGGCTCGGCCGCCACGGAGCCCTACAGGATCGGAGCGGTGTTTTCGATCACCGGGGTGGGTTCTTTCCTGGGCGAGCCCGAGAAGAAGACGGCGGAAATGATCGCCGAGGAAGTCAACAAGAAGGGCGGGATCAACGGGCATCCCCTCGAATTGATCGTGCTCGATGACGAGAGCGACGCCACCAAGTGCAACCTCGCCGTTAAGAGGCTGATCAAAAAGGACAAGGTCTCCGTGATCATCGGTCCGACACGCAGCGGCGAGTCCCTCGCGGTCGTCAATATAGCCGAGGAGTCCAAGGTGCCTCTCATCTCCTGCGCCACCAGCTACAAGATCGTCACGAAGCCGGATAAGTCTCCGCCCGAGGCCCGCAAATGGGCCTTCAAGGTCGCCGGATCGGACGCTCACGTGGTCGGCAAGATGTTCGACTATATGAAGTCCCACGGAATACAGAAGATTGCAATCATGACGGATTCCACCGGGTATGGCGCCAGCGCGCGCGAGGAGTTTCTCCGGCTGGCCCCCGAGAACGGCATCACGATTGTCGCTGACGAGCGCTTCGGGCCGCAGGACACCGATCTCTCCGCTCAGATGACCAAAATCCGCTCGACACAACCGCAGGCCGTCGTCAACTGGTCCGTGGGACCGACGCAGATCCTTGCGATAAAAAGTTGGCGCGACCTGGGAATGGATTCCATCCCTCTTTTCCAGAGCCATGGGTTCGGAAATCTCAAAAACCTCGAGCTGGCCGGAAAAGCGGCTGAAGGCGTGCTTCTTCCCCTGGCAAGGGTGAATGTCGGTTCGCTCCTGCCCGAATCGCAGCCTCAGAAGAAACCCATAATGGACTACACCAAAAATTATGAGGAGCGCTTCAAAGAGCCCGTTTCCTCCTTCGGCGGCCACGCATGGGACGCAATGTACCTTGCCATGTCCGCGCTTCAGGCGGCTGGCCCCGACCCGGTCAAAATCAGGGACCACATCGAGAACACAAAGGGCTTTGTGGGGATGCACGGGATCTTCAACATGTCCCCCACGGACCATAACGGCCTCAGCAAAGACGATCTGGAAATGATTGTCGTAAAAGACGGGAAATGGAGCCTGGTGAAATAGCCGAAAAGAGCATGGAATCGCTGTTTATATCGTGGAAAAGAGCGGGGGGAATGATTTCCCCCGCGCCCCCTCGGGATTCCTGCCGCAGCCTTACGCGCATGCGCCAAAATGAGCAGCGCAGCTGCGTGCGGGTTGGGGCATCATCTTGAACGCCCGTTGGTATAAGGCGGATGCTACCGCTCCGGAGGCGTGATCGTCCACGTGTCCGTCACTTTGAACGCGTTTGTCTTTTCGGGAGTCTGGACAGCCCTGAACTGAACGCGGTCCTTGTCCACCGAGACCTGAACGAATGTGTTGAATCCGTCGCTGTGATTGCTGTTGCCGGCGTTCCCGGTGTTTACGAGAAAGACACCGCCGTAGGTATCCGGAATATAGCGCCTCAGGTGATAGTGCGTATGACCGGCGAATATGGCCCTTACCTTGTCCGTGTGCTTCAGCACCATTCCCCAGAAGGGGTTCTCGTGGAAATCTTCGGGGAAAGTGGGCCAATGGATGGCAATGAACACGTGATCGAGGTTCCCGGCCGAGACGATGGCTTGCTCCACCCATGCGAGCAACTGCGGATCGTCCGGAATTTTCGAACCGGACGCGTAGGCGTCCATGCAAATGATCCGGACGTTTTTCCAGTCGAAATAATAGGAGGCGCTGGCCCGGTCGAAAAAGGAGATCGCACTTCCCGATGCCGGAAGGATTTGGGAGCGGATGAGATGGACATCCTCGGGTCTTTCGTGATTGCCGCGAGCGGGAAAGAAAGGAAGAGATTCTCCGATAACCTCGGAATAGGCCCTGAGGGTATCGGGAAGCGGGAGATAATCGCCGACGCCGAGCACAAATTCGGAGTGGGGGAATCTGTGGTCGGAAGGCTCGCCCGATTTGATCTGACGAAGCACGTTCCGAAAAGGCTCTGCGTAGTTGTGATTGTCCGAAAAAGCCGCGAAAGACCATGTCTCGGCATTGGCGGAAGCGTTCAGGAAGATCAGCAGAAACAAAAGCAAAAAGGCCGGAGCGATCCGGCCGTATCTTTTCCGCGTCATGGGAAGTATCCTCAATATCCGGCAATCGCCTGAGCCGGGGAGAGTGGGGGCACGAACCCCGGTTTGGAAGCGGGGCGAATGGATTCCCCCGCGACCCACGCAGCAGCCCTCGGGCTAGAAAAGTGTTCTTGCGGCAGCCTCCGTCAACGAGACGAACTGGTCCGGAAAAATGCCAAGATAGATCATCAGGACGATCAGCGCAATGCTCAAGTAGCGCGTCCAGGTATCGACGGGCACCGCTGCGTACTCCCTGACGGGTTTGAGCAGGTAGGCGGCCTTGATCACGACCAGATAGTAGTAAAGGGATATGGTTGCGTTAATCATGCCGATAATGACGAGGAAGAGGTAGCCTTTTTCGAGCGCGGCCGCGAAAACGAGGAACTTCCCCGTAAAGCCAGCCGTGGGCGGGATGCCGGCAAGGCCGAAAAGACCCAGCATCAGGGTCAGGGCGAGCAGGGGGGAGCGCTTGTGAAGACCCGCAAGCTCCTTTATCTGCAAGTTGTGACCGTCGCCAGCGATCTTCATGATCACCATGAAACATGCGTAGTTCATGATCAGATATGCGGTCGCATAATAGATAGCGCTCGCGTAGCCTCTCCCGGTCATGGACAGGATTCCGATCAGGATATAGCCGGCGTGTGCGATGCTCGAATAGGCAAGAAGCCGTTTTATGTCCTTCTGGATGATGGCGACGAGATTTCCGAAGGACATCGACAGGATCGAAAGGCCGATGAGAAGTTTGACGAGGTCGGGGCTTGCGGCCGAGGAAAGGCCGGTGAAACGGATGATCATGGCGGCAGCGGCCATTTTGGAAGCCGTTGCGATATAGGCCGTGACCTGGTTTGCCGCCCCCTGGTAGACGTCCGGCGCCCAGATGTGAAAGGGGAAGAGAGCCAGTTTGAAGAAAAATCCCGACAGCGTGAGCAGGAGGCCTATGACTGCGGCAGGCTGCCGGATCACGTTCGGCAGAGTCTCCGAGAGTTTTGCCATGTAAGTCGTATGGGTTACGCCGAAAAGCAGGCTGATTCCGAAAACCATCAGCGCGGAGGCTGTAACCCCGATCATGAAATACTTGATTCCGGTCTCGACGTACTGGTCGGCGTTACGTCGCATGGAAACAAGCAGGTAGAGAGAATAGGAGGACAGTTCGATCGAAACGTAGATGGTGAGCAGTTCGACGGCGCTGACCAGCATCATCATCGCAAGTGTGCAGACGAACACGAGAAAGTAGAACTCCGCGTGCTGCCGGGGATCTATGCCCTTCAGTTCGTTGGACGAGAAGACGACCCAAACGGTGCCCAGGGCCAGCAGGATCTTGAAAATCTGGCTGAACAGATCCACCCTGTAGCAGTCGAAGAAAAGCATCCCCTCCTGGTGGGAAGCCGCCACCGTAACCACGAGACCGATTCCCGCCAGGGTTAAGGCCCATCCGTGGAACAGGGCCGGAGCAGATGTCTTTTTCAGGGAGAAGACGAAAAAGACAAGCGCCGCGATAATGAAAGAAAATTCGGGAAGAAATAGCAGAAAATCGTTCATCACGTTCCATGTACCTCAATAAGCAGCGCAGCTGCGTGTGGGGTGTGGGGAGCAGGCTTCCCACGGTCTGAAAGCCTGGTATCATTTTGAACGCCCATCGGTACTAAAACCTGCTCGCGAACGGGATGACCGTTCCCTGAATGATGTCCAGCATGAGCTTGGGGAAAAGGCCGAAAAAGACAATGATGCTCACCAGGATGATTCGCGGGACGGCCATGAATGGATTCACATCCGGAATGTGTTCCCACCTCGGGTTCTTTTCCCCGTAGAATGTCTTCTGGACCACGCGAAGCATGAACAGGGCGCTCACGATAAGCCCGGCCAGTGCAAGGACGCCCCCGACCGGGAAGACCTGCACCGCGGCTATGAAGACGAGCAGTTCGGCCCAGAAGCTCGCCATGAGCGGAACGCCGATTCCCGCGAGAGCGGCGATGATGAAAAACGAAGAAGCAATCGGCATCGTTTTCGACAGCCCGCCCAGTTCGGGTATGATCTTGGTGTGGGTGCGGTCGTAGATGTAGCCGACCGACGAGAAGAACAGGGCCGTCATGATCCCGTGGGCAAACATCTGAAAGACCGCCCCGTTGATTCCGCCGACGGTCATCGTGGCAAGGCCGAGGCCCACGATGCCCATGTGGGAAACGCTCGAATAGCCGATCACGTATTTCAAGTCGGTTTGTGCAAGACCGACGAGAGCGCCGTAGACAATTCCCACGCACGCCAGGAATGCCATCAGGTTCGACCAGTAGGCGGTCCCCTCGGGGCAGAGGGTCATCGCGATGCGCAGGATGCCGTAAGCGCCGAGCTTCATCAGCACGCCCGCATGGATCATGCTGACCGCCGTGGGCGCCGCGACATGGCCGACGGGCGACCATGTGTGGAATGGCCATACGGCGGCAAGGATTCCGAAGCCGAGATAGAGCATCACAAAGGTGAGCTTCTGGTCGAAGGCGCTGAACCCGATGCGCTGGAGCTCGAAAAGATCGAAGGTATTGGCTCCGCCCTGTGCCCAGAGATAGAGGATCGCGGGCAGAATGAGAGCGCTTCCGGCGAGGAGGTAGAGCGTGAGCTTCATCGCGCCGTATTCCTTCCGGGTCCCGCCCCAGATGGCGATCAGCGGATACATCGGGAAAAGTGAGACGTCGTACCAGACGAAAATCCAGAAGAGGTCCATCGACATGAAAACGCCGTAAACGCCGGCGACCAGCAGGAAAACGAGCGCGAAGAACTCTTTCACGCGGTTTTCAAGTTCCCACATGGTCCAGATGCCCGTAAACAGCACCACCGCGGTCAGCAGAAGCATCGGCAGGTTTATTCCATCGACGGCATTGAACCAGTAAATGCCCAGGCTCTTTACCCAGAGCACCCGCTCAACGAACTGCAATCCGCCTCTCTGGTGGTCGTAGGCGAAATAAAGCCAGATACAAAGTACCAATCCCAGCGTCGCGAACCCGAGACTGACCTGCTTTATCAGCTTCGTGCGTTCCGCCGGAATAAAGATGATCGCGAGCAATCCGAAGACGGTCGTCATCAGAATCGCCGAGAGTATCGGAAAACCGGCCATTTCCATCGAAGTCATTTCATACCTTTGCGGATGGTGTGTTCGTTGGTGCCAGGCCCGAGGGCCTAGACAAGGAAGAAAAGTATGGCAACCCCGGCCCCCAGGGCCATGACAAGCAGGTTGTACTGCAGCATGCCCGATTGCAGAAAACTGAAGAGCCGTCCCCCGGCTTCGGTAAAGAAGCAGATCCCATCGATAGCGCCGTCTATGATGCGGCGGTCGTTCTTGGTGAAAAGGCTGGTCAGGCCGGCATAGACGGCCGTATCCAGAGCCTTTCGGAAAAAGATGTCCATGAACCAGCGCAGATCGAAGAGTCTCCAGATGGAGGGGAAGCAGCTGAGAAATCCGGTGCGCGACGAGTCCTTCCTGCCGAACTCGAACCATGCGAGCGCGATGCCGAAAAGCCCGGCCGAGACTCCGAGCGCGAGAAGCAGCTCGTGCCCGATTCCGTGCGCTTCGGGTGTAGTGTGCTGCACAAGAAGAACCGATGCGGAGCCATGGCCGAGCATCCCGGAGATGAAACCCTGCAGGGGATGTTCGAAAAACAGCCCGAGAATGAGGGTGAGGCCCGCGAGAATAATAACCGGAACGGCCATTGCCCAGAAAATGTAGCCGTGATGTTCCTCGTCATGCGACGGTTCGTGATGTCCGCTGTCTGAGGACGCCGAAATCCCGCCCTGCGGCAACACGATGTAGAAAATGAGCCGGAAGCTGTAGTAGGCGGTGAGAAGCGCGCCGATCAGGCCGGCGTAGAGCCAGATTTTGCCCGGTTGTGCGGCGAGTACTCCCAGGATGGCTTCTTTGCTGAAAAAGCCGGAAAAGGGAAAGACTCCTGCCAGCGCAAGTGCGCCTATCGTCATGCAGACGGTTGGAATGGTGAGTCTGCGGCCACCCTCTTTGCCGATAATGCGCATGTCGTTCGTATGGAAGGAGTGGATGAAAATGCCGGAGCACAGGAAGAGCAGGGCCTTGAAACCGGCGTGAGTGGTGAGGTGGTAGACGCCGGCGAAGTAGCCGCCCGCAGCCAGGGCCATGACCATGAGGCCGAGCTGGCTGATGGTCGAGTAGGCCCAGACCTGCTTGATGTCGTAGGTGACCATGGCCATCGTCGAGGCCAGGATCATCGTGACCGTTCCGATCGCAAGAGCCGCCGTCATGGCTTCGGGCGAAGCGGAGAAAAAGGGGAAAATGCGGCTGAACATATAAACGCCTGCCGCGACCATCGTGGCCGAGTGGAGCAGGGCGCTGACCGGGGTCTGGCCTTCCATGGCGTCGGGCAGCCAGGTGAGGAGCGGGAACTGCGCGCTCTTGCCTATCACGCCGCACAGGATGAGGAGTGCCGAAACGGTGATCAGTTGCTGCGGGATGGAGTGAGAAGCCCCGGCCGTGTTAAGCTCCGGGATGCCGAGATTGCCGAAGCCGATCACGAGGATGATTATTCCGAGAAAGAAGCCCACGTCGCCCACGCGGGTCATGACGAAGGCTTTTTTGCCCGCCTGCGAGGCGCTCCACTTTTCGTAGTAAAATCCGATCAGCAGGTAGGACGCCAAGCCGACAAGTTCCCAGAAAATGAACAGTTGCAGCAGGCTTCCGGCGATGACCATGTTCATCATGGCCCATGCGAAAAGCGACTGGAAAGCATAGTATCTGCTGAACCCGGGATCGCCCGCCATGTATCCCAGCGAATAGACCTGCACGAGAAAGGCGATCACGGCCACGATCGTCAGCATGAGAAGGCTGAGCGGATCGAGATAGTACCCGAAGGCAACGTTGAAATTCCCCGAACTGAACCACTCGGTCTGATACTGAATCGCTCCGGGCGCGGCGCGCAAGGTGATCAGGAGGAAAAGCGCGCTTGCGAGCGAGCACCCGATCGCCGCGACTGAAATCCTGCTGGAAAGCTGCCGGTTGGCCCTGGTAAAAATCAGGATAACGGCCATGGACAGGAACGGAAGGCTTGTGCCGAGGACAGTTGCGAGCAGTACGGGATCTCTTGGTAATGCGTCCATGGCAGGCTTATCCTTTCAGCTTCTGGGCACGTTCGATGTTGATCGAGTGCATCTTGCGGAAGAGGGCCAGTATAATGCTCAGCCCGATCGCGGCTTCCGCGGCGGCGAGTCCCATGACGAAAAGGGCGATGATCTGCCCCACGACGGGATCCGGCGTCAGGAAACGGTTGAAAGCCATGAAATTGAGGTTTGCGGCATTGAGCATCAGCTCCACCGAGATAAGCATCCCGATGAGGTTGCGGCGCTGCAGCACCCCGAGCAGGCCCAGTGAAAACAGAAAAGCCGAGATGATCAGATATGTATTGAGACTGTTCACGAACTCAACCTCCGGCTGAAACCCGCAGTCACGATCGCTCCGATTATGGCGACGAGCAATACGAGCGATATGACTTCAAACACCAGTTCGTAGCGCGTAAGCAGCATGTGCCCGATCGTTTCGACCGACCAGTCCGTGGAGCGCTCAACCGCCGGCACCCACTCCGTCCTGAGGGCCACGCTCGCCGAGGCCACGAAAAAAACCGCGCTTGCCGCAAGGCCAAGCGCAACTTTCGGGATGGCCCGTTTGGGCGTCTCCAGATGCAGGGGGCGTGAGAGCATGATCGCAAAGACAATGGCGATGCAGACGGCGCCGACGTAAATCAGCAACTGCATGAGCGCGATAAAGAAGCTGCCGAGAAACAGGTACAGGCCGGCAATGCCCGATAGGGCCAGCGCCAGCCCGAGCACGTTGTAGAGGATGTTTCGCGGGAACACGGCTATAGCCGCGCCTGAAACGGTAAATCCGACCGTGATCCAGAATGCTGCCTGGGCCAGGACGGGGGTCACGCTCGAGAAAGTGTCCATTCTCAAACCTTTGCCGGAATTGAAACGCAGTGCGAAACCCCGGGGATTTCGCCCCCAAGTGATCTTTCAAGATGGGCAGTGCCGTCTCCACCGGTGTCAGGCGGCGGCCCGTTCGCCCTTCTTGGAATCGCCCTTCTTGACGGACGCATCCGGCGCAACCGGTTCGGCGGTTATCCCCCCCTTTGCCCTCAGCCGGGCGAGAAGGTCGATAACGAATTCGCCCCGGTTGTCCCCGACGAGCTCGTATTCGGTCGAAAATTGCAGGGTGTCCGTGGGACAGCATTCCACGCAGATGCCGCAAAGCGAGCATTTGCTGAAGTCGATCTCATAGCGCGAAGCCACCTTGGGGCCCTTGGGCGCGGTCTTGACGCCCTCGACCTTGATGACGCCGCTCGGGCACATGCGCTCGCAGGTGAGGCATGCGATGCAGTGGTGGGTCCCCGTGTCTTCAAAGATTTTCAACTCCGTGTGTCCGCGAAAGGCGGGAGACAAAGTGAGAGCTTTTCTCGGATACTGGACGGTTACAAGCGGATGGAACAAGCGCCGGAAGGTCACTTTCATGCCCTCGACAAGGCTTGCTCCACCTTCATAGATCTCTCTAAAGTAGCCCATTTTCGGTGCTCTCCAGGATTAAATCAGTTTCATGATTACGGCTGTTGCGACAAGGTTGGCGAGGCTGATCGGAATCATGACCTTCCAGGAGAAGTTCATGAGCTGATCGAACCGCACGCGCGGGAATGTCCACCGGACCCACATGATTACGAAAATGAGGATGTATGTTTTCAGGAGAAACCAGACCACGCCGGGAATGCCGAAACTGAATCCGAACGGACCCTGCCAGCCCCCGAAAAAGAGGCTCGCCGCAACTGCGCTGACGATAAACATGTTCGTGTACTCGGCCAGGAAGAAAAGGCCGAACCCCATTCCGCTGTACTCCGTATGGAACCCGGCGACGAGTTCGGATTCCGCCTCGGGGATATCGAAGGGGGCGCGGTTTGTTTCCGCGGTCGCGCTGACGAGGTAGACCAGCCCGGCAATCGGCTGCAGGAGGATGAACCAGACCCTGTGCTGCGCGTTGACGATCTCGGAAAAACTCAGGGAGTTCACCATCAAAACGACGCTCATCACCGCCAGCAGCAGGGGGATTTCGTAGGCCACGTTCTGCGCGACGGAACGGATTGCGCCGAGAAGGGCGTACTTGTTGTTCGATGCCCA
>JAJFVB010000133.1 GCA_021372055.1 Desulfobacteraceae bacterium
CGATCCCGGCGGGAGTCTTTCCGTGAGGGAGTTCCGGCTCCTAAGGCCGGGTGACGGGGTCGCCTGCGGCAGGAGCGAAAACGGCGAGGAGGGCATCTACGTCCATACGGTCCCCTTCGGGCAGGAAAGCACGCTGGCGGAAAAGTTCGCCTTCAGAACGCAGGTGTCCCGTGAAACGGCGTTTTCCATCGATTACGACGAACTCTACGAACTGCTCGAGTTCGAGCGAGACAACGGTTTCATCCTCTGGGTGCTCGGACCGGCGGTGGCCTTCGACAAGGATGCGCGAACATCGTTCGGAGCCTTGATCGAACACGGCTATGCCCATGGGGTCCTGGCCGGAAATGCTCTTGCCACCCACGATATCGAGGCCTCTCTTTTCGGAACGGCCCTCGGTCAGGATGTCTATACAAAAAAGCACGTCCGGCTCGGCCATTACAAACATCTCGATACGATAAACCGAATCCGGGAAATCGGTTCGATACGGGCGGCGGTCGCCTCGGGTCTGATCGGCGACGGCATTATGGCCGCTCTCATGAAAAACGACATCCCCTGCGTGCTCACCGGGTCCATCCGGGACGACGGCCCCATGCCGGGCGTAATCACGGACACCGGCGAAGGCCAGGACCGTATGCGCTCGCTGGCAAGAAAGGCGACCACCGTAATCGCCATGGCGACACAACTTCATTCCATAGCCACGGGCAACATGATTCCCTCCTACAGGGTCACTGAGAGCGGCCTCATCCGGCCCGTTTACTTTTTCACGGTCGACATGTCGGAATTTGCCGTCAACAAGCTTGCGAACCGGGGCTCGCTCACCGCGAGATCGTTTCTCACAAACGCCCAGGACTTCATCGTCAACCTTCATCGCAGGCTTGTACCCCACCCGCTCGCCGGTGATAAATAGAGAGACAAAGACGGGGGCGTGGAATTTTCCTCCGCCCCCCTGGCTGCCACATTTTCAGAGCCTGACCTAGAGTTTTTTGGTGATCTCCCAATTTTCCTCGAACGTGTTATCCAGCGCGGTGTACGTGTACCCTCTCATCAGCCCCACGCCGGGCATCTGGCCTTCTTCCACTTTCCAGTAGCAAAGGTATATCGCAGGAACAAGACGCGGATTGCCGGTGTCCGGATCGTCGCCCGTCGCAGCCCAGACCTCCCTTTTTTCGATAACCTTCCAGAGAGTTCCATGCTTCGTATTCGTGACAAGGTCTCCGACTTGCGGCAGCTTCTTCCTCAGGGTAACCTCATCGTGCAGTCTGTCGAACATATCCGCTTCTCCTCTCTACCCCGAGGCCACGAACCCCAGAGGACCAATGATTCAAGATGGATCGGGCCAGTTTTGCGGATTTTTCCATGCCGGACGCTCCCGCTTCCGGAAACGCCCGGCAGCTTAACAGGCATTACATCAGACAGCCACCTTCGCACGTTCCATCGGGTAGTACACAGCCTCTCCAAGTTCGTCAAAATTGAAGCTGTGGAACACATGGTGCCCGTCTATGTCCATGACCCGCAGGTCGTCGCTTTGGGAAAGATCTCCAAGAATCACGCTAAACCTCGTTCCGTACTGTTTCCGAACCTTCTCGACCGAGACTTCGTAGGCTATGAATTTCTGAATCCCCCGGGCGCCAAGCCTCTGGATGAATTCAGGCGAATTGAGGGATTCAAAGGTTGTCAGTACCAGAATAGGCCCACTACCGGTGATAATCATCGCGGCTTTCATTGCAGTACCTCCTTTCAGGCAAGACAGTTCCTTAAAAGATGCACCCGCCCGGTCTTCCACCAGGGCCTCAATCCGTCAACGGACGACGGTCACGCTGCATGGGGCATGCGCAACCACTCTGGCCGCGGTGCTTCCGATCAGGAACCGCATTATCCCGGAAGCTCCCTTGCTTCCCATGATAATCCGGTCATACTTGCCCTGCTCGGCTTGTTCGATGATGTTGTCGGCCGGCACAGTTCCCACTTCGAAAATCGACTCCACCGGGATACCTTTTTCTTCAAACTTTGCTCGCGCCTGTCTCAGGACTTCCTTTGCGGAGGCTTCGAGCTTGTCCTGGATATTTGGAAGCAATTCATCGAAATCGCTCGGGAAAAGAGCCACCGTCATAAGTGTTATCTGTGCACCTTCCTTCTCGGCCAGTTCCAGGCCGCGCTCAAGAGCCTTCATCGAATGCACCGATCCGTCCGTGGCAATAAGCACCCTCATGGACTCCTCCTTTCGCCGCGGCCAAGCGCTCCCAGGGGGTACCCGGGAACCGGGGGAGACGTCGGTCGCAGACAGCGCGCACGAGACCGGGGGGAAAGTGCACCGGCCCTGCCGCCGCCGGCATGGCTGCTCTCAGGCGTTACGGGGCCTATGGCGCAGTTCGGCCACATCCGGCCCGGACAAGCAGACCTGCAAGGCCCATTCGAGCGCCGGCCTTCAGGCGATATGATCGTTAAAGGGATGCAATCAATGCAGCAATCAGCAATGAAGGGGATTTGATGTTTTGAGTCAGAGCTTTGGGTTCAGAGCGAGTTTGGAGGGTGGGATGCTCTGTTCGATGCTGCTCAAGACTGAGTGCCAAAGAGCAGACACTTGCCGGCCGTTAGGGTTTAGAGTTCTGAATAGAGCTATGCACATTTTGAAATGCTTGTCAAGCAAAAACTCTTATTCGCGGGCGGGCGCAGGTTTGCGGACATCCTCACCTCGAATCGCCCCGGCGCGCCTCGAAGCCGGACCTTCACACCGGATGGTCAGGCAGAACCCCTCAGGGCCGCCGGGCATCGGAGCATATCCATTTCGAGCGCATCACATTCGCTCAAGAGCCTGCTCCAATGAATCGCTCACCGTGAACAAAGACTTGAAATTGGAAATCGAAAACACATGGGCCACGTTCGGGGTAAGAGAACAAAACCCCATGACGCCGCCCGCAGGCTTGATCTTTTTCTCAACAGCGATGATGCCCCTCAGGCCCGCGCTGCTCACATACTCCAGGCGCTCGAAATCGAAGATGAATTTCGACTCGCCCCTATCGATCCATTCAAAGCAGAATTTTTCGAATTCCCGCGCCGTGGCGAAATCAAGGCGGCCGTCGACCCGGACAATACAAATGTCCCCGTGCTTCCGGTTTGTGATTTCCATTGCTGTTCCCTCATACTCCGCGGGATTCTGGCATCGATGCCTCCCCCGTGTCCCCGGGGAGATCTCCATCTTTCCCGGCACACGCTCTATCTCCCCGCGGTTCCAGCCCAATCCACGCGCGCGATTTCTCCGATTTTCCGTGCACGCTCGCTAAAAAGCTTAATTCCATCCCAATTTGGCGTATCTTTTGTCTTCTGCATCAGAAAGCCGCCATCATCGAACCAGCGCGGCAGAAGTCCCCCGAAAAAGTACCCCCGGGACCGCAGCATGTCGACGTGTCGGCCCCTCCAGGGGTACGAGAGATTCAGGACTACATGGTGAATGACACAGCCGCGACCGGCGCTTTCAGCCTCCGCAGCATCGATCGCCTCGCCGAAATCCTCTCCCGCCTCGTGAAAGCAATGCTTGGCAAGCTGCGCAAAATCCAGGACGGTGGTCTCGACTTTGCTCTTCAGGCCCCAGGGAATCGTTCCGGAACCCGTATCGATCCGGCAGCCGTCCTCAAATCCCTCATAGAGATCCCTCAGTTCGGGTTCATAGGCCTGCGGCAGATACACCGTTTGCGCACTCGGCCTGACAATTCTGAAATCCACCAACCCGGCCACGCGCCCTGCAACGCCCTCATCCATTTCGTATGCCTCGGCGGGCATCAGGTCCACGGCCAGCATGCCCCCCAGTATTCGGATCGGACCAGATTTGCGCCGGCTTCGTACAATCCGCCCAACGGCGCTATGCGATAAAACGCGATGTGCGCCACAATATCGTCATCGGGGGTTCGTGCCACAACCGAGATGATCCGGCCCGCTTCGTTCTCCTCGATGAGCTTCTCCGGTGTCGTATAGGCTTTGATGGGATAGCCTTCCCCGTAATAGGACCGGAACAGCCGGGCAACTCCAGGGGCATCGGAGGGGCGAAATAAATCGATAACCCATTTGGCGCTTCTGGTCGTCTTCTCGGTACCGGCATCTTCCATACTTGACCTCCATAACGGGAGAATCCGTCAGCCCGCATCCCGCTCGCGAGGCAGGATCTTCCCCAGAGCTTCCGCGAAAGCCTCCATGGCCTCGGGAAACGAAATCGTCACCCGAATCCAGCCCGGATACCGGAACCCGGACATGCCGCGCACCATCACGCCGTGCGCCATGAGTTTCCTGTAGGCCAGCGCATCGTTTATCGGCAGCTTTATCATCACGAAATTGCCCTCCCCCAGCACGTAGGGAAGGCCAAGAAGCTTAATTTCCCGCTCGATCATCGCCTTTCCGGCGCGGATGAACTCCTTTGTACGCAGCACATGCTCTGCGGCGTCTTGCAAGGCGGCCAGCGCGGCAACCTGCGCGGGAGCGTTCACGGAGTAGACAACGCACGTGCG
>JAJFVB010000184.1 GCA_021372055.1 Desulfobacteraceae bacterium
GCTTACGCGGACAACGAAGACATAGATATATCGAAGTTCAGAACAGACGTGGGTGCGGGCATCCGATGGAACTCACCATTTGGACCGCTCAGGATCGAGATAGGGTACAACCTTGACAAGCAGACCAACGAGGATCCCTATCAATTTCAATTCTCAGCTGGAGCTTTCTTTTAAGGTAAGGAGTTGACGAAAGATGAAGAAGTACTCGGGATGGATTCTATTGATTGCCGGCCTCATGCTCGGCCTTTCAACGAACGCATTTGCCGCCAGCGGTTCTCTCAAGGTTGGTTACTTCGACGCGAACCAGGCCATGGTGCAGTCGCAGTGGGGCAAGAAGGTTGTCGACGAGCTCAAGAGGGAGCATGAACGGGTAAACAACGAATTGGAGGAAAAGGGCAAGACCTACAAGGCGGCCCGGGATGAGTACGAAAAGAAACGCGACGTGATGGACGATAAAGCGCGGAACCGCAAGCAGAAAGAGCTGCAGGACATGGCCGTGGAGATGGAAAAGCTGGCCAACGACGCGACTCAGAAATACAACAAGCGTGCGCAGGAAGTCCGCGCTCCCCTGTACCAGAAGGTTTCTGAAATCGTGACACGGATTGGCAAGGATGAAAAGTACGACTACATCCTGGAGAGAGGAAGCCTCCATTTCGCGAACGAAAGAGACGATCTGACGAAGAAAATCGTTGCGGAGCTGGATAAGAGTTCTCCGAAATGAGATAAGCAAATCCGTTCGCATTTGATGGTGTATTCGCTGGAGATGGCGAGAGGCTGAGTCTCGCCATCTCTTTTGCGTAAACGCTGCTTGTATGTTCCTGTCTGGGGCGATCGTATCTGCCGATGGAAAACCCGCTGAATGACAACAAGAACGGTGAAGTATTCCTTTCGCTGGGAAAACTCGCCGAAATGCTGAAAGTTGAGTTGAAGGGAGATCCCGAAGTGCTCTTGAGCGGGATCGGACCGCTCGAAAGCGCGGGGCCCGATCAACTCAGCTTCCTCGCCGATGCGCGTCACAGGGCACGCGCCGGGGCATGCAGGGCCGCTGCGCTGATAGTCCCTCCCGAGTGCGGGGATCTCGAGCGCAATCTGCTGATTACGAAAAACACCTACCTCGCCCTTGCAAGGGCAGCCTCTTTTTTCACTCCCGGGGAGGTCCCGGTCGGCGATGTCCACGATACGGCCCAGGTGGGCGAGGGAGTGCAACTCGCGGACACTGCCCGGGTCGGTCCTTTTGTCTGCATCGGAGACAACGCGCGGATCGGCGAGAGGACCCGGATCTGTGCGGGCGCATACATCGGAAGCGGCGTCCTGTTGGGGGCTGACTGCCTGATTTACCCCAGGGCGGTCATCCTCGATAACTGCGCAATCGGCGATCGGGTCATCATCCACTCGGGTGCCGTCATCGGGGCCGACGGTTTCGGCTATGCGCAAGACGAGCAGGGCAGGCATGTGAAGATCCCTCAGACCGGCATCGTGCAGATCGACGAGGACGTCGAAATCGGCGCCAATACGACGATCGACCGCGCAACGTTCGGCAGGACCTGGATCAAACGCGGCGCGAAAATCGACAACCTCGTCATGATCGGGCACAACGTCGTCGTGGGGGAAGACAGCATCTTTGCCGGTCAGGCGGGCATAGCCGGAAGCACGCAGGTTGGAAACCATGTCATGCTGGGAGGGCAGGCCGGCATATCCGGACATATCGAACTGGGTGATCGGGTCAAGGTGGCCGCGAAATCGGGTGTTCCCCGGTCGATTTCCCCGGATCAGACCGTTGCTGGAAGCCCTGCCATGCAGTTCGACGAATTCTTCCGAAGCTACGCGAACATTCTGCGTCTTCCTCGGATGAGGGACGAACTGCATCGTTTGAAAAACAGGGTGCAAAAACTTGAGGAGGCTTTGAAAGACGATGATGGACGTCACTGAGATCACGGAGATACTCCCCCACCGCTATCCATTCCTTCTCGTCGACAGAATTGCCGAGCTTACGGATGAGCATGTAGTCGGAATCAAGAATGTCACGATCAACGAACCTTTCTTTCAGGGGCATTTCCCCA
>JAJFVB010000151.1 GCA_021372055.1 Desulfobacteraceae bacterium
TGGGGGCGCTTCAGGAAGCGGTTATTACGCCGACCTCCAATTTTACATGCCCCGGTTACCTGCAGTACGGCGAACGCAAATTCCGGTGCTGGAGAGATGCGGGACATGGCTCGGTTGACGTCGAAAGGGCGATTATCCAGAGCTGCGACGTTTTTTTCTACCAGACGGGGATGAAGCTGGGAGTCGACCGGATTGCCCATTACGTAAACATGTTCGGCCTTGGGGAGAAAACGGGCATCGGTATTCAGGGTGAGCACCCGGGACTCATACCCACCTCCTGGTGGAAGAAGCGGGCCACCGGCGTCCCCTGGCAAAAGGGCGAGACTATCTCGATCTCCATAGGGCAGGGCTTCGATCTTGCCACGCCTCTGCAGATGGCTCTGGGGTATTGCGCCATCGCCAACGACGGCAAGCTATGGCAACCGTACGTGGTAACGAGGATCGAGGGGCGTACGGGAGATGAAATAGATGAGATCAAGCCGAAGCTCAGGCAGAAAATTCCCATTGATCAGAAATATTTCGACCTCGTGAAGAAAAGCCTGATGGAGGTCGTGGAGGATGGCAGGGGAACCGCGCATGGAATCCGGGACGCTTCCGTCCATATTGCCGGAAAGACTGGTAGTGCCCAAGTGGTGCACGTGGCGCAGGGGGCGAACCGGAAACTGCTCGAAAAGCTTTCGAAGTACAAGGACAGGGACCATGCGTGGTTTGTCGGTTACGGACCCGCCGAAAATGCCCAGATCTGTGTCGCCGCCATTGTCGAACACGGCGGGCACGGCGCATCGGTGGCGGCTCCTCTCGTACAGAAGGTGATTCTCAGCTATCTCAAGGGCAAGGCGAAAAAACCGGCTGAGTAGTTTTACGCGCAATTGAGACGCCGTCTTCAGGATCTCAATTTTGGAAGGTATTTTTAAGCCATGATGGACAGGCGTTTGATTGAAAATTTCGACTGGTCTATTATCTGGGTCCTGTTTGCGATCATCTCGATAGGGCTTCTGAGCATCTACAGCGCTCTCTATCCTCAGATCCAGGCGCGTCCGACCAGCAATCTCTTCCTGAAACAGATCGTGTGGCTTGCGATCGGATTTACCGTCCTGTGCTGTTCCCTGTTTATCGATTATCAGAAGCTGCGTTCCATAAGCCCATGGCTCTACGGACTGATCCTTTTGCTTCTGCTCATAGTCCTCGTGGCGGGAAGGGAAGTCAACGGATCGAAGCGGTGGCTGGAAATTGCCGGGTTTCAGTTCCAGCCGTCCGAGTTCATGAAAGTGGTCATCGTGATTCAGCTTGCGAGTTACTTTTCATCGCAGGACGTATCGAGCTTTCCGAGCATCCAGAAACTTGTTTTTCCCGTGGTGAGCGTGATCGTACCCGTTTTGCTGATTCTCGCCGAACCCGACCTCGGCACGGCTATTTCCATCATGGCCATATCGGCGACGATGATATTTTTCGTCGGGATTCGATGGAGGTACCTCGCGATTCTGTTTCTGAGCGGTCTGCCTCTGATTTTGCCCGTTTGGGAACATGTCCTGAAGCCGTACCAGAAGCGCAGGGTTTTGATCCTCCTGCGGCCCGACCTCGACCCCCTCGGTGCGGGATACCATATCAGGCAATCGAAAATCGCCATCGGCTCGGGCATGTTGTGGGGGAAGGGCTTCCTTAACGGCACTCAGAACAAGCTTCATTTCCTGCCGGAAAAACACACGGATTTCATCTTTTCCGTCTGGGCCGAAGAATGGGGCTTCGTGGGATGCGCTGTGCTGCTCGTTCTTTTCTGCCTCCTGATCTTTCTTACGCTCAGGGTCGCGCGGAGGAGCCGCGACCGGTTCGGCACACTCATCGTGGTTGGAATGAGCGCGCTCATTTTGTGGCAGGCGCTCATCAATATAGGAATGGTTATTGGAGTCCTCCCGGTTGTAGGCATCACACTCCCCTTCGTCAGCTACGGCGGTTCCTCCCTGATCACACTTTGCCTGGCCATCGGTATGATAGAAAATGTCAGCATGCGGCGATATGTGTTCCAAACACGTTGACAGGGTCCGATAATTGTGCTTAAATGCACAAGTCCTGGGCCGGCTATAAATTGTGATTATTTTTGCTTTTCTCTTGATAATACCACCGACCTGTGCTAGTAGAGTCGCCCAGATTCTATGTCGTCTTTCTTTGCTGCCATCAATTTTGCCCTTTGAGCAATTTGTGCCTATGTGGAGGTTGCCCAAATGTGCATGTGTTTTTTATTACGAGCGGGCCAACATGGAGGGTAGGGTAAGATGATTGACATCAACGGCACACTTTTTATCCAAATGGCCAACTTCCTGGTCTTTCTTTTCCTGATGAACATGGTCCTCTACCGACCGATCCGCCGCATCGTGGCGGAAAGAAAGAAGCTGATCGCGGAGAAGCAGAACGGGATCGAACGGCTGGAGTTGCAGGCGCGTTCCGCTGTCCAGGACTATGACTTGAAGTTGCAGGAGTCCCGGAGACTTGGTTTCCAGAAGATCCAGGAACTCAAGGCCGCCGGATACGAGCAGGAAAAAGAGTTGCTCCGCAAACACGCCGAAGAGGCGGCCGGAAGGGTTCATCTGATGCGCGAGCAGATTCGCAAGGACATCGGTCTTGCCCGGGATGAACTGAAGGATCAGGTCAGGTCTTTCTCGGTGCAGCTTGCGCAGAAGATTTTGGGGAGGAACATCTAAATGCATGCGACTCTGAGGGGGATGATGATGAGGTTGAAGCACGTGGTGCTCCTTGCCGGGATAGTGCTTTTTTTCGCATACCTCGGTGATGCCTTCGCATCCGAAGCCGGGGGCGGTCAACACTTGAACTGGACGGATTTCACCTACCGTACCGTTGCCTTTTTGATCCTTGTTGGGATTCTCTTTAAGCTTCTGCGAAAACCTCTGTCCGGTTTCCTCAATGCGCGGCGGGAAGAAATCCAGCGGTTGCTCGATGAGCTCGATACCAAGACCGCGGCTGCGCAGCAGGAAAATGCGAAGGTGCAGACGAAGCTCGCCGCCCTGGAGCAGGAGACGAAGAAGATAGTCGAAGAGCTCATAGCCGAGGGCGAGGCAGAGAAGCAGAAGATCATCGAAGCCGCTCACCGTCAGGCGGAATACATTCAGCAACAGGCCCAGGTTGCCATCCAGCAGGAAGTCAAGGCGGCGCGCGACAGCCTGAAGGACGAGATCGCGGAGATGTCCGTTGCGGCTGCCGAGGAGCTTTTGAAAAAGAGCATGCGGCCCAAGGACCAGGATCGCCTGGTTAACGAATTCATGTCCAAGGTGGTGGAGGCGAAGTGAAAAACTTAATCATAGCCAAACGCTATTCGAGGGCCCTGTTCAGTCTGGCCGAAGAGGGAACGGCCATTGAGCAGTATGGAGAGGAGTTGGACGGCTTCAATGGGGTCCTGAAAGAGTTCCCCGATCTCGGAAACGCACTCCGGAATCCTCTTTACCCGGAAGCCGTAAAGCGGAGTCTTTGCGCAAAGGTGGCCGAGGGGCAGCAGTTGTCGCCGGTGGTGAAAAGCTTTCTCAACCTGCTTGTCGTGAAGCGGCGCGTCCAGGATCTGCCTGATATCTGCGAGTACTATCACAAGTTGATCGACGAACATTCCAACATCGCACGGGCCCAAGTCAAAGCTGCGGTTGATCTTGGAGACAACGAGCTGAAGAAGATCGCGGCTGCTCTCGAAAAGAAAGTCGGTAAAAAAATCGTCGTCGAATTCAAGCGTGACGCCGCGCTATTGGGAGGCGTCTACGCACAGATCGGCGACTTGGTTTTAGATGGCAGCGTAAAGCGGCAGTTGCTCAATTTTAAAGAATCTTTGAAGAGGGGTGCGGTAGGATAAATGGAAATCAGAGCAGAAGAAATCAGCCAAATCATTAGGGAGCAAATCAAGGACTACGAGAAACAGGTCGATCTCAGCGAGACCGGACGTGTGCTCTCCGTTGGCGACGGTATTGCCCGCGTATACGGAGTGGAAAAATGCATGTCCATGGAATTGCTTGAGTTCCCTACGGCGCACGGAACCATCTACGGGCTGGCCCTCAATCTGGAAGAAGACAACGTGGGCGTTGCCATCATGGGCGAGGACGTCCATATCAAAGAGGGTGACGAAGTGAGGCGGACCGGGAGAATCGCTGAAGTCCCCGTCGGGGATGCGGTTCTTGGCCGGGTTATCGACTCCGTTGGAAACCCCCTGGATGGGCAGGGCCCCATCGACGCCAAAGAGTTCCGCAGAATTGAAGTCATTGCTCCGGGCGTTATCGCCAGGCAGTCGGTTAACGAGCCGATGTACACCGGACTCAAGGCTATCGATGCCATGACGCCGGTAGGACGCGGCCAGCGCGAACTCATCATCGGCGACCGGCAGATCGGCAAGACGGCCATCGCGGTTGATGCAATCATCAACCAGAAGGGCAGCGGCAACATCTGCATCTATGTCGCCATAGGACAGAAGAAGTCGACTGTCGCGCAGGTGGTGGAGGTTCTCCGCAAGCACGGCGCAATGGAATATACGATCATCGTTGCGGCTACCGCAAGCGAGCCCGCGGCGCTTCAGTTTACGGCGCCGTACGCCGGAACGGCCATGGGCGAGTATTACCGCGACAAGGGCGGTCATGCCCTGATCATATACGACGATCTTTCCAAGCAGGCGACCGCATACCGCCAGGTTTCGCTGCTTCTCCGCCGCCCGCCCGCGCGCGAGGCGTATCCCGGTGACATTTTCTATAACCACTCGCGGCTTCTCGAGCGTTCCGCAAAGCTCAACAAGGAACTCGGAGGCGGATCTCTTACCGCCCTGCCCATCATCGAGACCCAGGCGGGCGATGTTTCCGCATTCATTCCCACAAACGTTATTTCGATTACCGACGGCCAGATTTACCTGGAGCCGAACCTGTTCTTCGCAGGCGTTCGCCCGGCCATCAACGTCGGTCTGTCGGTTTCCCGGGTCGGTGGTGCCGCTCAAACAAAGGCAATGAAGCAGGTTGCCGGCAAACTGCGCCTCGAATTGGCTCAGTACCGCGAACTTGAAGCCTTCGCGAAGTTCGGAAGCGATCTCGACAAATCGACACAGGCACAGCTCAATCGTGGCATGCGTCTTGTCGAGCTCCTCAAGCAGCCGCAATATCAGCCCATGCCCGCTGAAAAAGAAGTCGTGTCGCTCTATTCCGGCACAAGGGGCTTCCTCGATTCGATACCTGTCGATAAGATCGCTCAGTACGAACAGCAAATGCTGGCCTTCATCGAGCGGAAGTATCCGGAAATTTTCACGGAACTTAAGGAAAAGAATAAGATCGAGGACGCGCTCGACCAGAAGATGAGTGATGCTCTGAAGGAATTTGCTGGGACTTTCCAAGTATAACTGGCGTCGCAATAAACCAGAGGACACAGGGATATGGCAACTCTACGGGATGTTAAAAGAAAAATAGACGCCGTTAAAAAGACCTCGCAAATTACCAAGGCTATGAACATGGTGGCCGCGGCCAAACTTCGCGGTGCTCAGCAGAACATGGAACGCTTCCATCCGTATGCACTCAAGTTCAAGGAATTCATCGGAAGACTCGCAGCAGGTGTGGAAGATGCCAGCCAGTATGCTCTGCTTACGCCAAAGGATGAGGTGAAGACGGTTCAGCTCTTGCTGGTTACCGCAGACCGGGGTCTTTGCGGCAGCTTTAATACCAACCTGTTGGTAGCGGCGGAAAGATTTATTCGCGCAAAAAGTGCCGAAGGCGTGAAAGTCAGTCTCATAAACGCCGGCAGGAAGGCCAGAGATTACTTCAGGCGGCGGCCTGTTGACGTCCTGGAAAACTATGCCGGATTGCTCAATAAGGTGAGCTACGATGACGCACGTCGAATCGGCGTGGACCTGATAGAGCAGTTTGAGTCCGGACCGGCTGACGAGGTCTATGTAATCTACAGTCATTTCATCAACATAGTTAAGCAACAGGCCACGGTTGTAAAGCTTCTTCCCATCGCGCCATCCAAGAGGGAAGGGGGAGAGGCCGAAGCATCCTTCGAATATGTGTTCGAACCATCTCACCAGGCGCTGCTGACCGATCTGTTGCCCAATTATATCTTCGTCCAGGTTTTGGAGTGTCTGTATCAGACATCCGTGGGCGAGCACGCCGCGCGAATGGCCGCCATGGAAAACGCGACAAACAACTGTAAGGAACTGGTCAGGACCCTGACTCTTACTTACAACAAGGCACGGCAGGCGGGCATAACAAAGGAGTTGATGGATATCGTCGGTGGCGCGGAAGCCCTCAAAAAATAAGAAACAGGCGGTCCGATCAAGGGAGGATACAAGCCCATGAACATGGGGAAAATCGTACAGGTTATTGGAAACGTTGTGGACGTCGAGTTTGCGGAGGGACAGCTTCCTCCGCTGTTGACGGCTCTTTTTGTCAGCAACCCCGGACTTAGCTCCGAAAAGGACAACCTTGTTCTGGAAGTTGCGCAGCACCTTGGCGACAATGTCGTGCGCACCATCGGCATGGATCTCACCGACGGTCTGGTGCGTGGTATGGAGTGCAGAGACACCGGGAAACCCATCATGATGCCGGTGGGCAAGGCGGTGCTCGGCCGCGTCATCAATGTCGTTGGCAGGACGGTTGACGGTCTGGGTCCAATCAACACCGATGCTTACATGCCTATCCACAGATCAGCCCCTGCCTTCACCGAGCAGGATACCTCGGTTAAGGTTCTGGAGACTGGCGTAAAGGTTATCGACCTGCTCGTTCCTTTCCCCCGCGGCGGTAAAATGGGGATGTTCGGCGGCGCGGGCGTCGGCAAGACGGTTGTCATGATGGAGATGATCCACAATATCGCCATGCAGCACGGTGGCATCTCCGTATTCGCCGGAGTGGGCGAAAGAACCCGCGAAGGAAACGACCTCTACCACGAAATGAAGGACTCTGGCGTTCTGCCTCGCGCCGGTCTGGTTTATGGTCAGATGACCGAACCGCCGGGAGCGCGCGCTCGAGTGGCCCTCTCGGCCCTTACGGTCGCGGAGTATTTCCGTGATGTGGAAGGGCAGGACGTTCTTCTCTTTGTTGACAATATCTTCCGTTTCACCCAGGCGGGCGCCGAAGTCTCCGCTCTGCTTGGCCGCATGCCCTCCGCGGTCGGTTACCAGCCGACTCTGGGTACCGACCTCGGCGAATTGCAGGAACGGATTACGTCGACGACAAAAGGCTCGATTACGTCGGTGCAGTGCGTGTATGTTCCCGCTGACGACTTGACCGACCCCGCGCCGGCCACGACCTTTGCCCACCTCGACGGTACGGTCGTTCTCTCGCGCCAGATTGCGGAACTCGGGATTTATCCCGCTGTCGATCCGCTTGACTCCACCTCTCGTATTCTGGATCCGAATATTCTCGGTTCCGATCATTATTTCACTGCTCGTGAAGTCCAGCAGATACTCCAGAAGTACAAGGATCTGCAGGACATCATCGCGATTCTCGGCATGGATGAGCTCTCCGACGAGGACAAGCTGACTGTCTCACGGGCCAGAAAAATGCAGCGTTTTCTGTCGCAGCCGTTCCATGTCGCTGAAACCTTCACCGGTGTCGCGGGAAAATACGTGAAGATGGAAGACACCATCAGAGGGTTCAAGGAAATCTGCGAAGGCAAGCATGACGATATCCCCGAGCAGGCCTTCTACATGGTGGGATCCATCGAGGAAGCTGTTGAGAAAGCCAAACAGATGGCCGCAGCATAATAGAAGAAAATGGTGGACGTATGGCCGATAAAATACTGCTGGAAATTGTAACGCCGGAAAAGAAAGTGCTTGGCGAACCGGTTGACATCGTCGTCGCGCCGGGTGAGGAAGGCGAGTTCGGCGTGCTTCCGGGCCACATTCCTTTCCTCTGCAAGCTTAAGATAGGAGAGGTGCGGTTTCGAATCGGCTCGACTTCGAGGCATATCGCTGTTATGGGAGGCTACGCGGAAGTCTTGCCCGATCACGTGACCATTCTCGCAACGGCTGCCGAGGAGGCAACCGAAATCGACGTCGTGCGCGCGAAGGCTGCTCGTGAGAGAGCCGAAAGGCGCCTTGCCGAGGCGAAGGACAAAATGGAGTTCGCCCGGGCCCAGGCTGCTCTACAGCGTGCGATCGCGCGTCTCAGAGTTGCCGAAAGACAGTAGTTCGCAGATGTTGCATATATACCCCCCCGTTTCCGAACGGAGGGGTACCATTTCGTGTCTCAACGAGAATGCACTGCCGGGTATTCCTCCTGCGGGACGGACGTTGAGCACCCTCCGGTTTACCCCTCTCCACAATCACCTTGACTAACTCTCCAGAATTTAGCTAAAATGCCATGGAATGCAGGCCTATTATCCTCATTTTCGCCTTAGGTCAGAGGAGGACAGCCTGCGCAGCTTGATTTGTTGGCTGCAGAATAAGTGCTATCATATGATTGAGCGTATTTTCGTCAGTGGTGTTGAGGGATAGCGTAGCAGGGCTGTTTCCGCATGGAAACGGAAGAGGTAAGAATTGGCCCAAACCGGTAATGTTACCGGATTATTCAAAGAATTCCAAATAATTGCTTGCGGCTGCTCCATTGCGGTTATAATTAGCCCAGAGGTACGGATCAGCCGAAAAGAATAAATCGGGATAATTGAATACCGCATTTCGGTTTGCCCCTGCGGTGTTCGTGATTGGCAGAAAGTTGCTGAACCAACAATTAAATCAAGGGAGCTCTGCCTTACTCTGGTGCGCAGGTCAGCTCACGCTGAAAGCCTAAAAGAGTAATAGGGCGCCCACCTAGACCTACGGTTCTAGACCACCCTGCCAACACGGCATCTGCGGGGGCGATGCCTTTCTCTCCTCTGATCTTCTTGTCCGCTTGTGAGCGTTTTGCTCTCAACCGCCAGCTTTTCTCTGCATTGCTGACATCTTATACAAATGGCCTTTCTTCATGATCAGCCGGCCGCCGCGCGTCCGACAGCGTGGGTTCCCGTGCCGTGGAGGACGCGGATCCGGTTTCTGCAGCTCGAAAGGAACTTGTGATAATGAGCTATATTTGGTGTGCGGTTATTTTTCTCTTTGGACTCCTTGGGGGCGGGTGCTTGGGGTACCTGCTCAGATATTACCTGCTCGAGAAAAAGAGGGAAAAACTTGAGAGTGAAGCGCGAAACATAGTTTCCGAGGCCAAAAAGGAAGCCGAGACGATCAAAAAAGAGGCCATCCTTCAGGCCAAGGACAGTTTGTTTCAAATGAAGGCGGAATTCGAAAAGGAAACCAAGGAGAGCAGAAAAGAATTTCAGAACCTCGAGAAACGGATTCTACAGAAAGAGGAAAATCTGGACCGGAAAGCTGAGAGCCTCGATAAAAGAGAGAGCACGCTCGGCAAACGCGAAAAGCAGATGAGCATCCAGGAGAAGGGCTTCGCCGATCGCGAGAAGGAACTTGAAGCGATTGTCGAAGACGAAAAACGAAAGCTGGAGAGCATTTCCGGTATGTCCTGCCAGGAAGCAAAGGAAATGCTGATCGGATCCATCGAAAACGAAGCCCGCCACGATGCCGCAGTAATCATCAAGAAAATTGAAACGGAAGCCCGCGAGATTGCCGACAGGAAGGCCAAGGATATCATCTCGCTGGCCGTTCAGCGCTATTCCGGTGACTATGTGGCTGAAAAAACCGTATCGGTTGTAAACCTCCCGAACGAAGAGATGAAAGGCCGCATAATCGGCCGTGAGGGCAGGAACATCCGGGCGATCGAAGCATCGACGGGGGTTGACCTCATTATCGACGACACTCCGGAAGCCGTGATCCTGTCCGGTTTCAACCCTGTGCGAAGAGAGGTGGCGCGGATATCGCTCGAACGCCTTATATCGGATGGGAGGATTCATCCGGCGAGGATCGAGGAAATTGTTGAAAAGGTGAATGTGGAAATCGAAACCTCGATTCGCGAATCCGGCGAACAGGCGGCGTTCGACGTGAGCGTCCACGGCATTCATCCCGAGTTGATCAAGCTCATTGGAAAGCTCAAATTTCGAACCAGCTATGCTCAGAATGTTTTGCAGCACGCGAGGGAAGTATCCTTTTTGTGCGGGATAATGGCTGCGGAACTTGGGCTCAATGAAAAGCAGGCCAAAAGGGCCGGATTGCTCCATGATATCGGCAAGGCGGTGGACCACGAGATGGAGGGCCCGCACGCGGCCATCGGTGCCGACCTTGCTCGCAGGTACGGCGAGAGCCCGGCGATCGTGCATGCCATAGCTGCGCACCACGAGGATATTCCCGCCGAAGACATCCTGGCGATTCTCGTCCAGGCGGCCGATGCTCTATCCGGCGCTCGTCCTGGGGCCAGGAAGGAACTGCTTGAGACCTACGTACGGCGTCTGGAAGATTTGGAGCGCATTGCCGGTTCGTTTAACGGCATAAGCAAGGCCTACGCGATTCAGGCGGGCAGGGAACTCCGGATCGTTGTCGAGAGCAATATCGTAAACGATGCCGATGTCGTTCTGCTAAGCCGCGATATCGCCAAGAAGATTGAAAGCGAGCTTACCTATCCCGGACAGATCAAAGTCACGGTGATTCGGGAAACCAGGGCAGTTGAGTACGCGAAATAATTCCAGACCAAGAGAGGACCTTTTTCGCTCGTGTCAAACGTTTTTGATATCTTGAGTGAGCGCGGTTTTGTGGCTCAGAGCACCGAACCCGGTGAGCTGAAAGAATATCTGTCCAAGCCTGCTGCGTGTTACATCGGATTCGACCCCACCGCGGACAGTCTCCACATAGGAAGCCTGGTGCCGATCATGGCGCTGGCTCATATGCAGCGGCAGGGACACCGGCCGGTCGTACTGGTCGGAGGAGGCACCGGGCTCATAGGAGATCCGAGCGGCAGGACGGAAATGCGTCAACTGCTGACTCCGGAGCTGATCCGGCACAATGTTGATGCTCTCAAGCGGCAGCTTTCGCATTTCCTGGATTTCTCGAACGACCGCGCCCGCATTGTGAATAACGCCGATTGGCTCGTTGATCTGCGCTACATTGAATTTCTTCGGGACATCGGGAAGCATTTCAGTGTGAATCGGATGCTCGCTGCCGAGAGCTACAAGATTCGCCTCGAAACCGGACTGACTTTTATTGAATTCAACTACATGCTGCTCCAGGCGTTCGATTTCTACTATCTGTCCGAGAAACACGACTGCTTTCTCCAGATGGGCGGGGATGATCAGTGGGGCAATATCGTTGCGGGAATCGAACTCGTGCGCCGAAAGAGCCGCAAGGGGGCGTACGCCATAACGTTTCCGCTGTTGACGACGGCATCGGGTACGAAGATGGGCAAGAGCGCCGCGGGTGCGGTGTGGCTTAGCGGAGAGAAAACAAGCCCGTTTGACTTCTACCAGTACTGGATCAATACGGACGACCGGGACGTGGTGAGGTTCCTGAAGCTCTATACCTTTCTGCCGATCGCGGAGATCGTGCCCGTCACTTCGCTTGAGGGGCACGATCTCAACATCTGCAAGACTATCCTCGCATATGAGGTGACACGGCTCGCACACGGCGAATCCGCGGCGCTGGAGGCCCTGGAGGCATCAGGAAGCGTATTCGGACGCAGGACGATTCCCCGGGATCTGCTGCCCTCGAGCACGATCCCGCGTGAGGCTCAGGAAAAGGCTGACGCTGTACCGACCACGCGTATAGGCATGGAACGGTTGCAAGGGGGAATCCCGGCTTTTGAGCTCTTTGCGGAAATGAAACTGTGCGACTCCAAAAGCGCCGCTCGCCGCCTCATACAGCAAGGCGGGGCCTACGTGAACGAGGAGCGGGTAAGCGATATCGATTTTCGAGTGGGCGTCGATCACCTGAGAGAGGGGAGCCTCCTGCTCAAGGCCGGGAAGAAGAAAGTGCACAGGGTCAAAGCAGAATAATGGGCCTGCATTGAATTTTTCCGTTGACTAACCCGGGGCGCTGAGGTACAAACGCCAAACCTTGCAGCGGTACGGCAAGGTGCTCCTGAGAGAAAACGGTAAGCGGACTGGAAGCATTATCCATATGGCGTATCTTGCCTCTCAGAAAGAAATGGTTATACTTAGTTAGCCTTCCATCAAGGCATTTCAGGGTAACCTTTTTTAGATCTTTCAAAACGAGCGAAGCGGTAAGAGCAGTTGAGGGAAAGCCCTTTTGAGGGGCATCCCGGGGTTTGGGGATGTTTTCGGGAGGGAGCGAGTTTTGAAAGATTTTTTGGTTGACTTTGTTTCGATGGGGGTATAATTAAAAGATTGTCTTGAGGCTGGGATTGAGGCCGAGGACAAAAAAGCGGTTGACAAACTGATCGCGGTAAAGTAGACTAAAAAGTCCCTGGACAAAGGGGCGTGCTCTTTGGAAACTAAATAGCGGAAAGACAGTGTGCTGGGCCTAGTACACAAAAGTTATAGGATTTAACTGGAGAGTTTGATCCTGGCTCAGAATAAACGCTGGCGGCGTGCCTAACACATGCAAGTCGAACGAGAAAGGCTGTTTTCGGACGGCCGAGTAAAGTGGCGCACGGGTGAGTAACGCGTAGATAATCTACCCCAGTGTTCGGGATAACAGTGCGAAAGCGCTGCTAATACCGGATATGGCCAAGGGGCGGTGGTTTCTTGGTCAAAGTCGGCCTCTCGCAGAAGCTGATGCACGGGGATGAGTCTGCGTCCTATCAGCTAGTTGGTAGGGTAATGGCCTACCAAGGCTTCGACGGGTAGCTGGTCTGAGAGGATGATCAGCCACACTGGCACTGGAACACGGGCCAGACTCCTACGGGAGGCAGCAGTGAGGAATTTTGCGCAATGGCCGCAAGGCTGACGCAGCAACGCCGCGTGGGTGAAGAAGGCCTTCGGGTCGTAAAGCCCTGTCAGGTGGGAAGAATGT
>JAJFVB010000199.1 GCA_021372055.1 Desulfobacteraceae bacterium
GGTTCTCGCGGATGTAGTCGAGTATGCGCAGAGTGGCCGTATCGGTTTGCCCGGTCAATTCGTGGAAAAGCTTCATGGCCTTTTCCAGTTTTGCCACGGCGAACGGAAAGTTGGGCAGGATGTTTCTCCGTGTGTTGCCGAGAAAATACTCGACCCCTTCGTTTTTGAGCCGAATGAATTCCATCAGCCCCGGTTCGCTGATCTTGTCCGGACATCTGTGGATACCGGGTTTGTAGATCGAATAGACGTGGATGGGATGATCGAAATTCTTTGGCGTCACCTTTGCGATGCTCACGATGTATTTGAAATCGTCGTCCTGCGCCCATGCGATGTCACGGTCCATGAGGATGGTGGTGCCGAAGTAGGCGCACAAACCTTCCAGCCTCGCAGCCGCCGCGAAGCTTCTTCCGAACTTCAAGGAAAACTTGCCGAATTGCGCTTCCGTGATCTCACCGGCAAAAATTCCAATGCGCGTAAAAGGGAGCTGTCCCAGCTCAACGGCTTTGGCGATGTCTACGGCAACATGCAGAGCGCGTCTGCATTTCTCTTTCTCGCCCTCCCCCGGCCTGTGCTCGAAGATGGCCTGGGCGCCGTCCCCCGAAGCGGGCTCGAACTCCTGAGCACCTCCATCTCCTCTCATGATCATGGTTTGGAGCGTCTGATGATAGCCGATGATGAAGTCTCGGATCTGTTCGGGGGTCATATGCCCGATGTGCTTCGCATACTGCCTCATGTCCGTCAATAGAACAGCGACATCTCTTGCCGCATTGCCCGGCCTGGTTTCCGCGATCACAGCAGCCCCCTCGGTACTCCGGAATGAATCAACCGGGCAGCGCTCGGTATTGAATGGAGGTGAGCATGACCTGCCCCGCACTCTTGTACCAAGTTCAAAGTCAGAGTTCAACATTGCGTTCAAGTTGATGCCTCTCGGGACACCAAAGAGCGGAGGGGGGCGCGGCTCCCCATGTTTTTCAGCAGCCATCCGAACTGCTTTTGGCGGCTCGATTGAAAGAATCTTTCAATGCATATTGATAGTCTCTTTCCGTCGCGAGGGAAGAGAGGCGATTCAGACCATGTCCTGAGATTCTCGCCGCGGAAACCAGTTTGGAGCCAAGCCTTCGAAAACGCAGTCTTTTCCGCGATGCCTCGTTGGTTCGCATGGGTCCTTGCCCGCATTGGCATGCATCCTGCTCTGTATTCGGGCCAAGACGCGCTGATCAGCGGAACCGATAAGACGGGCACTCAAGTACGGAACTCAATTACAACTCAAAGATGGAGAGACAGAAATGCGAAAGTTCATGGCTATCGCGGTCGTTCTTACGATGGCTTTCACCTTCGGCATGGTCATCGCCCATGCCCAACAGGCCGATACGAACAAAGACGGCGCGATGAAGATGATGAGCAGGGACTGCCCCATGATGACCGGGGCGGACGGCGCAAAATGCGCCATGGGTGAGGATGGCAAGTGTCCCATGGCTGCCGACAAATGCCCCATGCCTTCGCACCACGGTTCGAAGACATCATCGGCTCCCGATCACGGCGCGCACTGACGTTGATACAAAACACCGCAAATACTCTTTTCTCCTCGTTGAAAGCCTGGCCTCCCCTCCGGGGCCGGGCTTTCAACATGTCGGCAGCCCCGACGCACTGTTCAAAACCCGTCCTTCCGCCGCATGCAATGCAACGCAATTTCTGACACGCTCGCTTCGGGATGGTATAATTTCCATCAATCCGCTCCTGCCGCGCAATCCTGTCCGGCGTATCCGGTCGAGGAGACGGGCCGCGAAGTCTACCGAGGAACGCAAGCCATGTTTCATCTACGCAAAAAGATATCTCACAAATTGCTGTTCGCATTCTTCCTGGTGGCCGTCATTCCCATATCGATCATTGGATTCAGTATGTACCGCACGGCCGAGAGGACTCTGATCGACTCCGCCTACACCCATGTGCAGACTATCGCGCAGAATCACGCGAACAGGCTGGATACCTGGTACGGGGAAAGATTAAACGACATCAAGGTGCTTACCGGATTGTCCGCGGTTCGCGACTATTGCACCATGGCCTGCGGGCTCGACTCCAGATCGATGCGAACAGCCAAGTCCGAACTGGTCGATAATTTTCTTGCCCTCACCCGGGCCAAGTCCCCAGCCTATCAAAGCATTCATGTGATCACACCCTCCGGCGGCATACTGGCGTCCACGGACACGAACAGTGAAATAATCGTTTCGAAGCGATATCTGGAAGACTTGAAGAGCCTGATGCATGCCGACGGGCCCGTGCTGAGCCCGGTTCATCAGCATTCGAATCTGGAGTGGTACCTTCACCTGACCGTCCCGATCTACTTTGAAAGCGGAGATATCGGCGCCGGCGTCATGGCGATCCTCGATGCGCTCGGGACGCTCGATCCGCTCCTGGCGGACAGGACGGGCCTGGGCAATACGGGAGAAGCCTACCTTGTCAATGAGGAGGGCAAGATAGTCACCCGGTCGAGGTATCTCAGCCCCGAACAAACGAGCGCGAAAATCTTCGAAACGGTCGGGATCGTATCGGCACTCGACCGAAAAAACGGCATTGCACTCTACCGGAACTATATGGGCAGGGAAGTGGTCGGTTCCTACACGTGGATTCCCCGCTTTCACGCCGCCTTGCTGGTGGAAATTGAAAAAGATGAGATCCTTGCCCCTCTGGAGGGCATCAAGGTTGCCGCCCTTCTCACTGCCGGCACGGTGAGCCTGGTCTGCATCCTCTTTTCCCTGCTTTTGAGCAGGCAGATTTCGCGTCCGATAACTCAAATAGCCGAAGCTTCCCGCAGGTTTTCCTCGGGAGAACTCGCTCAGCGCATCTCGTGCTCGGGCCAGGACGAGGTCGGAACCCTCTCCGAGAGCTTCAACTCCATGGCGGAAAAGCTTTCTATTCTGATAGAGTCGTTGAAGCTCAAGGAGGCTTCGCTCCAAAAGGCCTATGACGATCTGCTTCAAACCAAGGAACAACTCGTTCAATCCGAGAAAATGGCTGCCGTCGGGGAGCTTGTTGCAAGCGTGGTGCACGAGATACGCAATCCGCTCTCTTCGGTAAAGCTCAACTTCCAGATAATCGGCCGGACTCTCGATAAGGAAGGGCCCCTTCACGAGCACTATGCGATTGGCCTTAGCCAGATTGCCCAGCTGGAAAAGATGTTCTCCAGCCTGCTCGACTACAGTAAGCCGATCACCCTTGAACGGGTGCCGTTCGAGATCAAGTCCGTGATCGAGCAGAGTATTTGCCAAATCTCGCCGTATTGTAGAGAAGACATGATCATACTCCTGGGGATCGACGACCCGCTTCCCTCGGTTTTTGGAGATCCCGGAAAGATTCAGCAGGTGATTGTAAACGTGGTAAAAAATGCGATGGAGTCGGCGGGAGCGGGAGCAAAAATCGAGATACGCGCCTCGGCCATAGACGCAGAGCAGGGAAAAGAGCTGCTTCTTGAAATCAAAGACAACGGACCGGGGATATCGGAGCAGGATTTGGACCGCATTTTCCTGCCTTTTTTTACGACAAAGCAAAAGGGAACGGGACTGGGCCTCTCGATCGTAAAGAAGATCATGGAAGCCCACGCCTTCGGCATTTCCGTTTCAAGTCAAGAAGGGGCGGGTACTGTGGTGAGTATGCATTTGCGGGGCGCATGAATATGAAAAAGATTCTGATCATAGACGACGATAATTCGCTTGCGCGTACCCTGGAGCTCTATTTCCGTGCCAAAGGCTATGTCGTGTCCGTCGCGCCCGATGCCAGAGAGGGCCTCAAGCTGTGGAGGGAACACGACCCGGACCTGATCCTGCTCGACGTACAGCTTCCGGGTCTCGACGGCCCCAAGGCCCTGACGAAAGCAAAGGAGGAAGACCTCAGCGGCGATGTCATCATGATCACCGCATTTCAGGACATGCAGGCAACCCTTGCGGCGATCCGGTCCGGGGCTGTCGACTACCTCTATAAGCCCCTAGACCTGGATTCCCTCGATTTACTCCTCGAAAAAATCCTGATGAGGCGCAAGGAACGGGAAAAGATCCAGCGGCTGAGCTATGTTATCTCTGACGGCTTCAAGCCTAACCAGATCATCGGGAAAAGCCCCGCCGTACTCGGTGTGCTCAAAGACATCGCGCGGGTGGCGCAGACCCCGGTAACCGTACTCATCGAAGGAGAAACAGGAACCGGCAAGGAGCTTGTCGCCCGGACCATCCACGAGCAATCCTCGCCCTCGGAGCCTTTCGTGGCAATCAACTGCGCCGCTGTGGTAAGCAATCTGCTGGAGAGTGAGCTGTTCGGCCATGAGAAGGGAGCTTTTACGGGGGCTCACCAGAGGAAGCTCGGAAAGCTCGAGATAGCCGGCTCGGGGACCATCTTTCTCGATGAAATCGGCGAGCTTCCGCTTGAAATTCAGGCCAAGTTTCTGCGCGTGCTCCAGGAACGGGAATTCCAGCGGGTCGGCGGCGTTAAAGATCTCCCCTTCCATGCGCGGGTGCTTGCGGCAACAAACCGTGACATGGGAGAAATGGT
>JAJFVB010000215.1 GCA_021372055.1 Desulfobacteraceae bacterium
GCAGGCATTCCCTTTCGCTCTCGGCGGACATGTTCAATATGGATGCGGCGTGCCTTGGGCGGGAACCGGAGGTCACAATTTCGGTAGCCATCCCGGTACCGGTTACGGAAACCGGACTCAAGCGCGCCATCTGCGCTTCGCTTGCGGCGGCCGGGCCGGAATCCCCCGACGCTGAACCCTGCGCCATGAAAGACCGGGAGAGTGCATCCTGCCTGAAAGGGCTTGTCTTGGAGGGGAAATTCAAAATCACGGATTCATCTTTTCCTATTCAACACTGACGGCGACTCACGTTCAAAGCTGAGGCTACATGGTACTGTGCGATTTCTTGCGGTCAACCGACTATCAAAGGAGAAGCTCATGAAGAGAAAGCAACTGGTATGGGCATTGGCTCTGGTTTGCATGCTGTTCTTCGGTCTGCAGGGGCCGGCATGCGCGGCTGAGAAACAGATCCGCTTCGGGTACCTTGTTGCGGACCAGCTCCACTCCCCCGCCGTCATGATCATGAAGGAAAAGAAGATGCTGGAGGCCGAGGGCTTCAAGGTAACCTGGGGAGAGTTCCTCGCGGGCTCCTACCTGATGCAGCACATGGCCTCCGGTGAAGTCGACTTCGGAAGCGGCGGCGCGGTGCCGGTGATGATCACGCGCGGTCAGGGCGTCGATGTGGTCATCCTCGCAAGCGCAAATGCCGAGGGGTCAAGCATCGTCGTGAAGGATGCCATTAAAGCCCCCAAGGATCTGAACGGGAAGAACATCGGGACGCCCGGCATCGGGTCCATTCAGGACGCCATGGTCGAGAAGGTGGCCAAGGACAACCAGGTAAAGATCACCCGCAAGGCGATGAAAGTCTCCGATATGCCGGTTTTCCTCAATAAGGGGGAAATCGACGGCTTCATGGCCTGGGCGCCTCACACGGCGCGGGCAGTCGATCTCAAGTACGGACACGAGATCCTCACCTCCCACGACATCCTTCCGGGACATCAGTGCTGCGTGCTCATCACCAAGGGCGAGTTGCTGAACAAGGATCCTGAAACCGTCCGCAAGGTTATGCAAACATACCTCAAGGCGTACGCCTGGTTCCTGGAGCACAAGGACGAGGCCATCGCCATGATGGCGAAGAATACCGGCATGAGCGAAGAGGTCATTCGGCTCGCCCTGAAAACCGTTACTTATCCCAATCCTCCTTATGTGAACACCGACAGCCTGAAAATAATGGCGCAGGGCCTGGTCGACACCGGCAAGATCCAGCCGGGCACGATAAAGAACATGGATGATTTCATCGCCGCCACCTATCGTCCGGCGCTGCTGAAAGAACTCATTGACAAGAAATAACGTCTTCCGGCCCGGTGCGGGCGAGGGGCTGAGATCGGCCCTCGCCCGGCCGGGAACAACTGGAATCATCGCAGGCTTGGGAGAAATGAGATGGAAGGGCGAAAGGAACAGTTAAAGTCGGTATTCTACAATCTGCTCAGCATAGCGGTTGCGGCTGTTTTTTGGTCGCTTTTTTCAGCATGGCAGCAATCGCCTTTCTTCCCGTCGATTGCTCAGATCTGGAAAGCCTTCATCGGGCTGATCACCGTGGGGGACATCGAGGGGATCGGGCTCTTCAGCCACATATGGGCGAGCCTGATAAGGATTTTCGCCGGGTTTGCCGCCGCATGCGTGCTTGGCATTCCGCTTGGGTTGGCCATGGGGCTGTGGCCCAAACTCTACAAGCGCACGAGGGCCATCATCGAGCCGATCCGCTTTATACCCCCGATCGCCTGGATTCCGATGGCCATCGTCATGCTGGTCGGTTTCTCGCGATACGCGTTTCTGATCTGGCTGGGAGCGTTTTTCCCGATATTCATCACCACCCTGCTCAGCGTGACCCGCGTCAACCCGCTGCACGTCAACGTCGTGAAGGTCTTTGGCGCAAAGAGGTCCTACATCATCCGCAAGATAGTCATACCCTCGGTGCTGCCCGATATCGCCACGGGCATGCGCGTGGGCCTGGGCATCGCGTGGATGTGTATTGTCGCCGCGGAGATGATCGGCGGTGAGATGGTCGGTATCGGCCGGCTCATACTCAAGTATGCCGAGTTGATCCGGATGGGCGAGATCATCGTCGGGATGCTGATCATCGGAGTCATCGGCTTCATCATGAACGAAATATTCATCATTATTGAAGCACGGATATTCCGCTGGAGATCCGAAGTATCGATTGATTAGGAGAGGCCAGATGGACAGTCACCTTGTTGACGTGAACATCAGCAAAAGCTTCGGGAAAATGGATGTCCTGAGGGATATCAAGTTCGACGTGAAGCTCAACGAGTTCCTGGTGATCGTCGGGCCCACGGGTTGCGGCAAGACGACCCTGGCAAACATTCTGTCGGGAATCGAGACGTCGACCGTCGGAAGCGTCACCATGCGGGGAGAGAAGATCAATCCCCACAAGCACAACATATCCCTGGTGTTCCAGGAGCCATCGTGCATCCCCTGGTACACCATGCTCCAGGACGTGACTTCCGGGCTCTGCATCAAGGGCGTGGATTCGAAAACGGCGGATGCCCGCGGCAGGGAAGTGATCAAGCTGGTCGGACTGGAGGGCTACGAAGACTTCTTCCCCCGGCAGATCTCGGGCGGAATGAAACAGCGGGTGGCAATCGCCCGCGCCTACGCGACCAACCCCGACCTGCTGATCATGGACGAACCTTTCGGGCACCTCGACGCCCAGACCCGCTACCTCATGCAGATCGAAATCATGAGGATCTGGGAACAGGAAAAGAAGACCGTTGTATTCATCACGAACAACATCGAGGAAGCGGTCTACCTTGCGAGCAGGATTCTGGTGCTCACCAAGCTTCCCGCGACGATTAAGGCAGAGTACCCCATAACCTTCCCGCGACCGCGGGAGTTGACAGATCCCGCCTTCCTGGAGCTCAGGGCTGAAATCACGACCCAGTGCGAGATTGTCGAATAGTTGCAAGGGGAGATCATGAATCAGCGCAAATCCAAGATCCAGGTCAGGGACCTATCCAAGCATTTCGGGAGCCTGGTTGTCCTCGACCAGATGAATTTCGATATTTACGACGGGGAGTTTCTTTGCATAGTCGGTCCGACGGGGTGCGGGAAGACCACCTTCTGCAACGTGGTCACCAGCCTGTTGCCCTGCACCAAGGGTGCGGTCACCCTTGAATCGGAGCCGATCGATTTCAAAAAGCACAATGTCTCTTTCGTGTTTCAGGAACCCTCGTGCCTTCCTTGGCGGACCGTGTGGGACAATGTCAAGATCGGCCTTGAGATCAAAGGATATCCGAAAAAAGAAATACGCGAAAGGGTCTCCGAAGTACTCGACCTCACGGGGCTCACCCGCTTCAAGGACTTCTTCCCCAACGCGATATCGGCCGGCATGAAGCAGCGGGTCGGCATCGCCAGGGCATTCGTCACGGAACCGGACATGCTCCTGATGGATGAGCCTTTCGGGCAGCTGGACACCAGCACGCGGTTTCACATCGAAAACAGCCTCGTGCAGCTCTGGCAGAAGAAAAAACAAACGGTCATATTCGTCACGCACAACCTGGAAGAGGCGGTATACCTGTCGGAAAGAATACTCGTATGTACTCAGAAACCCACGAAGATCAAGAAGGAGGTCTACGTGGGGCATCTCGATCACCCCCGGAACATAGCCGACCCGGAGTTTGTAAAAATCAGGCGGGAGGTCACCGACCTCGTGCGGTGGTGGTGAGTCCGTCGAGTTTTTTCCGCGCAAGCACTGATTACGATCCAACAGGATCAGGAGATACCATGACACCGAAAGAGCGCTTTTTAAAACGGCTGAGTGGGCAGGAAGCGGATATGACCCCTGTTGGGTGCACGACCGCCTACGGGGTTGTAGAGTTGATGCGCAAATGCGGCTACGAGCGGCCGCTTGCGGACACCGACCCGGTTGCCATGGCCCAGCTGGCGCTGGCCGGTCATGCGGTTGCCGGCTTTGACTGGATCAAGGCGATGGGCTGGGACATTACCTCGGTAAGCCAGGCTCTCGGCTGTTCTCTGGGAGAACCCGCCATTGATCTGCAGTACTGCATCGCGTCACACCCTTTCGAGCAGGGCGTCGACGACCTGGAATGCCCGGGCGATCTGCTCAGCAGGGGGAGATTTCCCGCCTACAAAGAGCAGTTCAGGATTCTCCGGGAAGTGGCGGGAAATTCCGCCGTCATCTTCGGCATGTCGGAAGGGCCCTTCACCTGCGCGGCGAATCTCGTGGGTACGACCAAACTGCTGCGGGCAACCATGAAAGAGCCCAAACTGGTCAAGAAGACATTGGAGGTAACCGCCGAAGCCCTGATCAAGGTGGTCAATTTCGCTTTCAGCAACGGCGCCGACTACTTCTGCATGGCGGATCCCACCTCGGGGTGCGACCTGCTGAATCCCAAAGCCTGGGCCACTTTCGTCGCACCCGCCGTGAAACGGATCGTGGAAAACGTGAGCGGGCCGGTTGTTCTCCACATCTGCGGCAACACAGACAAGATCATCCCCATGATGTGCGAAACGGGAATCGCCGGGATAAGCATCGAAGAGAAGGTCGATCTGAAGCAGGCCCTTGAGGCGGCTCATTCCCGGGGGGTCCGGGTCTTTGGAAACGTTTCCGCGAAATCGACTTTGTTTATCGGAACTCCCGAGGATTGCTACAAGGAAGCATGGGCCGCGCTCGAAGCCGGCGTGGACTTCCTGGCCCCGGGGTGCGGGCTCGCGCCGAACTCGCCCCTGGAAAACATTCTCCAGCTGAGAAGAGCCAGAGATGAGTTTTTCAGGACCGCCTAGTCCCTGCCGGAGCATGGACCGAACATTCGCCATATTTTCTGACCGGGGTTCCGCCCGGGGAGGTTGCTTATATGCCGTCTATTGAAGAATCGCTCAAACGTTTACACGACGCCGTCGTTGCCTTCGATGAAGATGGGACCGTGTTGGCCGCGCAGGATTACCTCGATGAGGGCCATGAGGCATTGGAGGGAATCATGAGGGGGCTCGCCGCCGGCATGAATACCGTCGGGCAGCTTTTCAAGTCGCAGGAATACTACGTTCCCGAAGTGCTTCTGTGCGCGGAGGCGATGCAGGCAGGGCTCAGGGTGCTTACGCCGCACCTGCGGGCCGGCCAATCCGAGAGCAGGGGCAAAATCGTCCTCGGGACCATCCAGGGCGACGTCCATGATATCGGCAAAAACCTCGTCAAGCTGATGCTCGAAATCGCCGGGTTCACAGTCTACGATCTTGGCGTCAACGTTGCCCATCAGACGTTCGTTGACGAAGCGGCCAGGACCGGCGCCGATGTCGTCGGCATCTCGGCAATGATGACCACAACGATGATGGGCATGAAGAAAGTGATCCAGATACTGAGGGAGGCCAGGCCGGAGGTTCGCATACTGATCGGGGGCGCTCCGGTTACGGCGGAGATCGTAAAGATGTTCAAGGCCGATGGATACGCCCAATCGGCAGCCGATGTCGTGGACGCGGTCGAACGGGTTCTGGCGCGGGAAACGGCCTGATTGGCCACATAACCTGTTGGAGCTGCAAGGGAGGATTTCAGTGTCGAAGAATTTGCTCATGGATGCTTTGCTGGGTAAACGGACGCCCAAGGTCCCCTGGCTGCCTTATGCGGGCGTAAACAGTGCTTTTCTCATAGGTGAGACCGCGGAAGATTACCTGAAAAACCCGGAACTCATTGCAAAGGGCGTTGAGACCGCCGCCAAAAGGTACAGGGCGGACGGAATCCCCCTCCTGTTCGACCTTTCCGTCGAGGCGAACGCCGTCGGCTGCGAACTGCGCTGGTGGCCGGATAACGTGCCGTCGGTGGTGAGCCACCCCTGTTCCAAAATGGAATCCCCCCGTCAGCTCGGCCTCAAGGTTCCCACCGGGGAATCCGGCCGGTGGCCCGTCGTACGCGAAGCGGGGCGCCTCCTGAAGCCCCGGCTGGACGCTTTGGACTGTGCGATGGTCGGGCTGTACTGCGGTCCGCTGACCCTTGCTTCCCACCTTG
>JAJFVB010000229.1 GCA_021372055.1 Desulfobacteraceae bacterium
TTCGAAAGCAGGGACTGCTTGAAAAAGGACCCTCCCCTAAGTTCGTTTAAGATACGGCTACAGGATGAGATAGATTCCGGCACTCCCGCCTGGGAGGCGGATCTGCTCCGTGCACTCTCGACAGCCAAGCGGAAGATGAGCTGTTGCATCAAGCTAACTTCGGGCAAGCTTCCGGCCCGAAATTCCGGAGCTGTAGCACGTGGCGGTTATAAGATGGAAAGAGGCCAACTGGGAAGCTGCTTATAACAGGCTTTCCATTCCGGATCTGCTGACCACACTGAAGGGGTTCGGACCGATGGAAGTGCTTCGGTTCGAACTACCCGGCGATTATTGGGGCGAGATGAGTTTGTGCCTGACCGAGGACGGCACGAAGGAAGTCACGCTCTATCATCTGGAAGTCCTGGGGGAAAAACGCCGGGGACGCGGCAGAAGCGCTCTCCGGTGGTTGAGGGAGACCTTCAAGGGGGCTATTTTTCTCGAGTTCCCGGATCTTCCCGATCCCGCGCTCAAGTTTCATCCCACCATGCCGTTCTGGTTTCAGATGTATAGGGAAGGGATGATTGACGCCCTGGATTGTGAAAACTTTTATTTGGATCCTCAGGCCACCAGGGCCGAAATCGAGGAGGCCGGGGTGAAAATCTTTTCCGCACTGGAGGCTAGAGTCAAAACTCGCGTTTGACGGCTGCGCCGCCGGCATGCGATGCACAACCCTGTGCGCCGGTGCGGAAAATGCCGCCCGGACCATCCGGAAAATTCCTCCCGCATCGGAGGGGAACGCGTTCCCTGTCCTTTTTCATTCTTGACCTCAAATCAGGCCTTTGTTAAGTTTCGCCCGAATCCAGGTTTTCCTTCCTATTTTTCAACAGCTGGATTCCTCTTACTTTTTTGTGGAGTGCTGATCGCCGATCAACCGCAAGGCCGTGGAATGCGCATCCATGGCCTTGTTTGCTTTATTCAACCTGTGCGAAGAAGAGGAGCCTGCAGTGGGTGAGCGAAAAATCCTTCTGGGCAACGAAGCCGTGGCGCTCGGACTTGCGGAGTCGGGCTGCACCATGGCGACTTCCTACCCCGGGACTCCGGCTTCCGAAGTCCTCGGTGCGATGGACCGGATCAGGAAGGACAACGGCCTCGAAATGCACCTCGAATGGTCCATAAACGAGAAGGTTGCCTATGAGGTGGCCCTGGCCAACAGCTATACGGGCCGGAGATCCGCGGTCATAATGAAACAGGTCGGGTTGAACGTGGCGGCCGACCCGCTGATGAGTTCCGCCTACACGGGCGTAAAAGGCGGATTTATCCTCATCTCGGCGGACGACCCCGGGCCGCACAGCTCGCAGACGGAGCAGGACAGCCGGCTTTACGCCATGCTGGCGAAGATCCCCGTGCTCGATCCCATATCGCCCGCCGATGCAAGGCGTCTCATCCCGCTCGCCTACGGACTTTCCGAACGCTTCGAGGTGCCGGTCATGCTCCGGCCCACAACGCGTGTCTGCCATGCCCGCCAGGACATCGAGATCAATCCCGTCACCCAGGAACGAAAACTTCCGCTCTTTGAGAAGAATCCCGCGCGATGGGCGGCGACGCCGAAATTCCGGCTTACTCTCCACGGGCAGCTAAACGAAAAGAACCGTCGGATATCCGAGGACGAAAGCTTCATGCCGGTGCTCCTGAACCCGGACTCGATCAGGAACGGGAGCCGTTCCTGCATAGTGGGATCGGGCGCCGCGGTCGGGTACCTGCAGGAGGTCATGAACGACCTCGGCCAGTGGGACGCCGTTCCCGCCTACCGGGTGGTGATGCCCTATCCGCTTTCGAACTCATTTGTCGATGAGTTGCTCGCGCGCTACGACCGCATTCTCGTGGTCGAGGAGACCATGCCGGTAATCGAGATGCAATTCGGAGACCGGGTGAAGGTCTCCGGCCGCAGATCGGGCGCGGTGCCTTCCGCCGGGGAACTCCTCCCCGAAGTTGTGGAGGGCGTGGTGCGCTCCTTTCTCGGCCTTCCGAAAGCGGTTCCGGTCGAGGTGCCGGCTTTCCCGGGAAGGCGTCCGACCCTGTGCGCGGGATGTCCGCACCGGGCCGCGTTTTTTGCCTTGAAACGCGTTTTTCCCAAAGGGGTTTACCCGGGAGACATCGGCTGCTATACGCTGGGCCTCAACCTGGGAGCCGTCGATACGGTGCTCTGCATGGGGGCTTCGATCAACCAGGCCGCCGGTTTTTACCATTCCTTCGCGGGCGCGCGCGCCGACAAGCCTCCGATATGCGCCACCATCGGCGATTCGACCTTCTTCCATTCGGGCATTCCGGCGCTGGCCAACGCCGTCGTCCAGGGCGCGCGCTTTGTCCTCGTCATCATGGATAACAGCACGGCCGCGATGACCGGCCATCAGCCCACCCCGGCCCTCGGCGTCAACCTGGACGGCGTGGCGGTCCCGAAACTTTCCATCGCCGAAATCGTCAGGGCCTGCGGCGTCAGGTTCGTCGAGGAAGCCGATCCGTATGAAATGCGGCCTTTTATGGAACTGCTCCGCGCCGCGGGCAAGCACGCAAAAGAGGAAGACGGCGGCATAGCCGTTGTGATCTCCCGGCGGCCGTGCCTCATGGACCGCTCCCAGCCCGCTCCCGCCTCCCGCCGCGCGGTCCGCGTGAGCGAGAAGTGCAAGGGATGCGATTTTTGCTACAAGCAGTTTGAGTGTCCCGCAATCCGGCCCCAGGGCGAAAAGGAGCCGATCCTCATAGACAGCGTCACGTGCACGGGGTGCGGAGTATGCGTCGCGGTATGTCCGCACGGTGCGCTTGAGCTTGAGGAGTAGGCTTTGCCCGGCGCGGGCCGATGCTCGCATCCGTCCGATCCGGCCTGAATCCGGGACGGAATGCGGCCGAAGCTCCAAGAGGACTTGACTTTGGCCGCGAGATGGTATTCTCCTGAGAAAACGTTTTCGGGAAGACGGCCGCGGGCACAGGGAAAGGGATATTGAGGCAATGGAATACGAACCGGTAATCGGACTGGAAATACACGCGCAGCTCACGACCGCGAGCAAGATCTTCTGCGGCTGTTCGACCACTTTCGGGGGGAGCCCGAACACGCATACGTGCCCTGTCTGCATCGGAATGCCGGGCGTGCTGCCCGTGCTCAATCGCCAGGTGGTCGAGTACACGATTCGAATGGCGCTGGCGACCAGGTGCTCCATAGCCCCGCTCAGTCGGTTTGCCCGGAAAAACTATTTCTATCCGGACCTTCCCAAAGGGTACCAGATATCGCAGTACGAGCTTCCTCTCGCCCGGAACGGCTGGGTCGAAATCGACTCCGAGCAGGGCCCCAAGCGGATCCGCATACATCGTATCCACATGGAGGAAGACGCGGGCAAGCTCATCCACGACGAGCACCAGCCCGTGAGCTTCGTGGACCTGAACCGTACCGGCGTGCCGCTCATCGAAATCGTGAGCGAACCGGACATCGCTTCCTCGGAGGAAGCGGCCGTCTACCTTCGGACCCTCCGGGAGGTCCTGCGCTACCTCGAGATCTGCGACGGGAACATGGAAGAGGGAAGCCTGCGGTGCGACGCCAACATATCGCTCCGGCCTGTCGGAACGAACGGGCTCGGGACCAAGACCGAGCTCAAGAATATGAATTCCTTCAAGAACGTGCAGAAGGCGCTCGATTTCGAGATTCGCAGGCAAAAGGTTGTGATCGAGCGGGGTGAGTCCGTGATTCAGGAAACCCGCCTCTGGGACGCCGGGCGCAATGTGACGATCTCGATGCGGGGCAAGGAAGAGGCGCACGATTACCGCTACTTTCCCGATCCCGACCTGATTCCCGTGGTGGTGAGCCCGGAGTGGATCGAAGAGGTTCGCGGCGGGCTGCCCGAGCTGCCCGAGGCCAAACGGGAGCGATTCCTCTCCGAATACGGGCTGCCCGCCTATGACGCAAAAGTCCTGACATCTTCCAAGCCCCTGGCCAACTATTTCGAGGAGGCCCTCAAGAAGTTCCGCCAGCCCAAAACCGTCAGCAACTGGATCATGTCCGAACTGATGCGCGAGCTCAACCGCGACAACCGCGAAATCGAAGAATGCCCCGTGAGCCCCGGGAACCTGGGTGAACTGCTCGGGTTGCTCGACTCCGGAGTCATCAGCGGCAAGATTGCCAAGGCGGTTTTCGAGGAAATGTATACGACCTCCAAGTCCGCGCGGCAGATTGTGGACGAGAAAGGTCTTGTCCAGGTTCGCGACGAGTCGGCAATCGAGTCGGCAATCGACCAGGTGCTTGCGGAAAATACCCGTGAAGTCGAACAATTCCGTAGCGGCAAGGATAAGCTCTTCGGCTTTTTCGTCGGCCAGGTTATGAAGAAAACCAAGGGCAAGGCGAATCCTCAGATCGTAAACGACATTCTCCGCAAAAAGCTTGGCGGATAAATCCATAATCAGGGGGACACGGCTCCCCCCGTAGAGCGGCAGCAAGAGCGGGCGGCCCTGCTCCGGCGTCTTTCAGCCTTTACATCCCACAAAGGAGCACCAGATGCAGCAGTGGTTACCTCCCATTTACCGGGACGGCGACGCGGTGGCGATTCTCGATCAGCGGGTACTGCCGCTGCAGGAAAAAGTTCTTCGCTGCACGGCACCCGCAGAGGTAATCAAGGCCATCAAGACGATGGCGATTCGGGGAGCCCCGGCCGTCGGGGTTGCGGGAGCCTTTGCCCTGGCGCTCGGTGCCCGGGCCATCCAGGCAAGGGACACGAAGGAGTTCCGGCGCAAGTTTTCCCAGCTTTGCCAGAAGGTGAAGGAGGCGCGCCCGACGGGGGCGAATCTCGGATGGGCGGTCGAAAGAGTCTGGTCCATCGTTGTGGAGAATCCCAAAGCCGCGACAGACGATCTCAAGGCCCTCATCGACAGCGAGGCCGACGCCATTCTGGCCGAAGACGTGGAGGTCAATCTCCGGATCGGGAAATGGGGCCGCGAGGTGGTCCCGAAGGGCGCGAGAATTCTCACGTATTGCAATGCCGGGGCGCTCGCCACAGCGGACTATGGAACCGCGGTCGGGGTCATTCGCGCAGCCTTCGAGGCCGACCCCGCGATACACGTATATTCGTGCGAAACCCGGCCTTTCCTCCAGGGGGCAAGGCTGACGGTCTACGAGCTCAAGCGTGCCGGGATACCGGTCACCCTCATTACGGACAACGCGGTTGGAAGCCTCATGAGCCAGGGAAAGATTGACATGGCCGTCGTCGGGGCCGACCGGATCGCCGCAAACGGGGACACTGCCAACAAAATCGGCACCTACATGGTTGCGGTCCTCGCCCACACGCACGAAGTGCCGTTCTACATCGCCGCCCCCAGGTCGACCATAGATCCGGGGCTGCCGGACGGAAGCGGCATACCGATCGAACAGCGGGACCCGCGGGAAGTGACGCACCTGTTTGGCAGGCAGGTGGCCCCGGACGGAGTGGCCGCGCTGAATCCCGCCTTCGACGTGACCCCGAACAAATACCTCACGGGCATCATCACCGAGGTCGGAGTGCTCAGGAAACCCTTTACGAAGGCCATTCGAAAGGCCCTGGAGGCCTGAGCCTCCGCGCATTCGCGCCATGCCCGGAGACTTGAATGCGCCGCGAGGAATTGCGTCCACCGGAATTGCGGAAAGCAGGGACTCTAGGAAAGAGATCCGCATGATTAAGCAATATCATAGCTTCCGGAATACTTTCGTCATCGCTCTGCTTGGGGTTGCCTTTCTCTGCAGCGGATGCATCAAGCCTAAGATCACCATTTTCCCCGACGATACCGAACCGCTCAAGGAACACACGATACAGGGCAGCGGAACCGAAAAAATCCTGATCATTCCGATCAAGGGCTTCATTACGGACGCACGCAAGGAATCGGTTCTCAACCGCAAGCCCGGAATGGTCCAGGAGATCGTTTCCCACCTGAACAAGGCCGAAAAGGACGAGAAGGTCAAGGCCGTTATCCTGAAGATCGACTCGGCAGGCGGGACGGTCACCGCAAGCGACGTGCTCTACAATGAGATCATGAGATTCAAGCAGAAAAGCGGCTCCAAAGTGGTGGGGGTCATGATGGGAGTCGCCGCTTCCGGCGGGTACTATGTCGCTCTTCCGGCGGATTGCATTTTTGCCCATCCCACCACGATAACCGGCTCTGTGGGAGTGGTTTTCCTGCGGCCCAATGTCGTCGGGCTAATGGGCAAAATCGGGCTGGAAGTGGAAGTGGATAAATCGGGCGTAAACAAGGACATGGGCTCACCCTTCCGCAAGTCGACCGAGGAAGAGCGGCAGATGATGCAAACCCTCATCGACGATTTCGCGGGAAGGTTCGTCTCCCTTGTGGCCGACCGCCGCCAGCTGAGCCCGGAAGCCATCCAGTCCGTCTCCTCGGCCCGTATTTATCCCGCCTCCGAAGCCCTCCGGCTTGGCCTCATCGATCGGATCGGGTACCTCAACGATGCGATCGCCGCGACCGCCGAGCTTGCCGGATTGCCGAAAGACGCAAAGGTGGTTGCCTATCGCCGCACGGAATACCCCGACGATAACCTGTACAACACTTCCACAAGCAAGCCGGGAGGCCCCGACATCAGCCTCTTCGATACCGGTCTTGCAGATGCGTTGCCGATTTCCCGCAGCGGCTTCTATTATCTCTGGCTGCCGAACGGATCGAACTGATCCTTTGCGGGCCCTCCCGCAGCGGCCGCCGGGGCCCTCTTCCTGTCGCGTCTTTCTTCTGCGGGTGGACCTCTTTCCATTTGCCCCTTTTGGCTATATATTGACAAAACCGTCGTGTTTTCAGGCTTGGAATGTGGTTGCGCGATCCCGGGGATTCGAGATTTCCTCACAAAGACTAGACATTTTTATCTGCCTGCTTTGAATAGACGCATTGCTTTTGGTCCTGGATGCCCCGGAGAGGGCTCCAATAGAGGTGCTATTTTTACTTGCCGATCCGTGTTTACTTGCTTTGGGGAACCAAGGGAGGATAGAATGCGAAGAAAGTTGCTCAGATTCGCTGTTTTCCTGCTCGCTTTGACATGCTTTTCCACTTTCCCGTTTGCACCGGCTGCTGCCCAGAGACCCCCCGCTGAAGGTGAGACTTTCCCTGAGCTACAGCTCCCGCTCCCTCAGAAAGTGGAGGAACGGGAATATCTGAAAATCGAGAGCGGCCCCTTCCGCCTTTCGCAAATCAAAACGGATATCGTGATAGTGGAAGTGTTCAGCATGTACTGCCCTCACTGCCAGCGCGAAGCTCCCAATGTCAATGCCCTTTTCAAGGCCCTTTCGAACAGAAAGGAATTGAAAAACCGGGTCACGCTCATAGGAATCGGAGCGGGGAATACCCCCTACGAGGTCAATGCATTCAGGAATCTGTACAAGATCCAGTATCCCCTTTTCCCCGACGGGGACCTGGGCCTGCATAAGAAGCTGGGTGAGGTGAACACTCCCTATTTCTTCGTGGTCTGGAATAAGCCGAACGCGGGTCGCCGGGTGGTCTACTCGAAAGTCGGGAGCATCGGAGATCCGAATGCGTTCATTCAGATGATATCGTCCAAAACGGGTGTCGGCGGACGGAAGTAGGTCCGGGAAAGGCGTCCTGAAAGCTATGAAGAGCCTGCTTGCGATTTTGTCGGTTGTCCTTTTGGCCGCCGTCCCGGCCGCATCGAGCCTCGCGGCGTCGGCGCAATTCCAGGGCAAGATCTACCAGCCCGGCAACCTGAAACCGATAGACAGCAAATCGGAGCTGAAAGCAGGAGACAGGGCGCCCGATTTTACCCTTCCGTCTCTTGGCGGGCATCCGGTCTCCCTTCGCGACTACCTGGGAAAGAAGAACGTCGTAATCTCTTTTGTTCCGGCCGCATGGACCCCGGTCTGCTCCGACCAGTGGCCCGGGTACAATATCGTTCGCCCTCTGTTCGAAGAAAACGATGCTGTCCTCCTGGGAATCACGGTCGACAATCTGCCGACCCTTTTTGCCTGGACAAACGAAATGGGCGGCCTCTGGTTCCCGGTGCTTTCGGATTTCTGGCCTCACGGACGGGTTGCTCAAGAATACGGTGTGCTGCGCACGGACGGGACCTCGGAACGTGCGCTTTTCGTCATCGATAAAACCGGTGTTATCCGCTACATGGACGTGCACGACATAAACGACAGGCCAAAATTGGAAGCGCTCATGGCTGAGCTTCAGAAACTGAGGCAATGAGAGCTTTTTCCCTGCGCCGTCCGGCGCCAGTGGGGTAACCCGGGCCGGGCGGAGGCAAACTAACAGGCGACAGGAGCTGGAAAAAATGGAAAAGAAAAAACGCAGGTTGGTGAAGGGCGAATGCCCCCAGTGCGCATGCGGCGATGTTTCATTCATCCCGCCCGAGGAGATGCAGAAGAAGTACAGTGGCCCTCAGGACCAGATCGAAATCCTGTGCCCCAGTTGCGGGACCAAGATCACGGGCCGGTTGGTTGACGAGGAAAAGAAATAGCTTGACCGTCACGTGAGTTCATCGTGAGAGGAGACGAGGAATGAATACACCGAAGAGTTGCCCCGGGTGGGAAATGTTCAAGAGTCTGTCTTCCTTCGAATGCAACTGCCCGCAATGCGGGAAGGTAATCGAAATATTCTCGGATGAATTCGATAAGCCCCGCTCATGTCCCAAATGCAAGCAGCCGATTGACTTCTCAAAGGTTCAGCGTTCGATGGTTGGGAAGTCTGCCTGATCCGAATCCCCGTATTGCGTTCAAGTTAATACCTCTCTGGACATCATCCGGACACCAAAGAGCGGGGGAATGATTCCCCCGCACCCCCTCGCTTTTCAAAACCGGTTTTTTATTCCGAGGCTGGAAGAAGAACAACACATTTGGAGCGACTGGCAATATAATGGCGCGCATCCGAATGCGTACATATGTGAGCGGGTCCCCGAACGGTCAGGGCTGTTTTGCCGCCATGACGGCCGAGAGGATTGTGGAGCATCTCAAAACAGGGAGAATTCAGATGTGGAAGACCTCTATATTGTTCCTGACGGCATTTCTCTGGGCCTCTACGGCCGCCGCGCAGACCGTGCCCGCGCCGGACGTGACGCCGCCGGTCAAGAAAGTCGTCCTGTATAAGCACGGCATGGGCTACATCGAACGCGAAGGAAAGATCAGGGATTCCGCAACCCTCTCGCTTGCTTTCCGCGCGGAGCAGATGAAAGACCTTCTGACCAGCTTTTTCGCCGTGGACCTCAACGGCGGGAAAATATCGGCCGTTCGCTACGAAACCCGCGATCCCATATCGAAGCAGCTCCAGGACATCCTCATAACCGTTCCGGAAAAGGCCGCCCTGAGCCAGTTCCTGGCTCAGCTCAAAGGTGCCCGTCTGAACGTCAAGGCTGCCGGTGAAACCGTCTCCGGGCGAATCCTCGGCATAGAACCGATCACCGAGGTGGCCGGAAACCAGACCATCCAGAAGGGCTACCGCCTCGTATTGCTGAGTGAGGCCGGGCCCATCCGGTCTCTGGACCTTTTTTCCATAGCCGAGTTCTCGCTGGCCGATGAGGCGCTTCAGCGCGACCTCAACCGGCTCCTCGACATCTCGCTCGACAGCAAGTACACCAACCGCAAAAAACTCACGCTGACCGCCGCGGGACAGGGGGAGCGCACGCTGCGCATCGGTTACCTGATCGAGATGCCGATCTGGAAGTGCTCCTACCGGGTCATATTCGACGACAAGAAACCCGATGCTCCTCCGCTGCTGCAGGGCTGGGCCCTGATCGAAAACACGACGGAAGACGACTGGTCGGATGTGGCCGTATCGTTTGTCGCGGGCAACCCCATTTCCTACATCATGGATCTGTACTCGCCGTACTATGTGCGGCGCGCCCAGGTGCCCATACCCGGCCTTGAGGGGCTTTCGGTGGACTGGGGGGCGGCAGCTCCGCCCGATCTGGCCGATGAGGCTCAGCCGGGCGAGCCAAAAGCGGAGGAAAGAGAATTCGGGCTCCGGGCAAAGAAGAGCGCAAGAGCGCCTGCAAACGTTGCGCAGCAGATGGACCGCGCCCTGGCGCTTTCAGCCCCCGCACCCGTCCCGGAGTCCGAGCGCCCGTCGAAACCCATGGGCGAACTCCTTGCCTCCAGCTTTGACACGGCGGCCCGGGGAGTGCCGGTCGGCGAGCTGTTCAGCTACGAGGCCCGGGATAAGGTCTCCGTCCCGCGAGGACAGGCGGCCATGGTTCCCATCATTTCCAAGGGAATCCACGGACGGCGGCTGCTCTATTACAAGGCGGCCTTTTCCCCCAGGGTGACCAATGCCTATGTCGTCAGCAATGACACCGACCTGACGTTCGAGGCTGGCGCGATGACTTTCTTCGAGGGCAGCACGTCTCTGGGCGAAGGCATCCTCGGCCACACCCTCCCCCCCGGAAGCCAGGAGGTCGTGCCCTATGCAATCGACCCCTCAGTCGACATCAACACGCAATCCAGGAGCAAGCGGGAGCCGCATTTCAAGGGCACCCTTGTGGACGGTATCCTCACCCTGACCAGCGTGGAAACGCTCACGAATTCCTGGAAGATCGTCAATCGCGGCAAAAAACCGGCCACCCTGTGGCTCAACCAGCCGAAAAAAGAGGGTTTCCGCCTGAGCAAGCCCGAAAAGCCGCTCAAGGAAGTGGACAACCATTACAGATTCGAGGTGCAGCTCAAGGCCGGAGAGACCGTGGACTTCGCGGTCGAGGAAAAAAGAGACGTTTCGGAAACGGTGCAGCTTGCAAAGATCGGTACCGACCAGGTGCGGTTCTACATCGCTCAGCCCTATCTCTCGGCCGGAGCCAAAGCCTTCCTGAAGGAAGTGGGTGAGCTGATGGCGCAGAAAGCGGCCCTCCAGCGCGAGATAAACGAGGGGACCCAGAAGACTCAGCGGCTGACCGACGAGCAGAAGAGGCTGCGTTCAAACCTGGAATCGTTGCGCGCCGATTCCCCCAAGGAACAGGAACTGCGGGCGAAATGGATCGCCGCGCTTTCGAGCGACGAAGACCAGCTGCTCCAGACGCGGACCCAGATGGAGGAAGCCGGCGGTAAGCTCCGCCAGATGGAGGAAGCCCTGGCCAGGAAGATCCGGGAGTACCGGGACAAATAGCACCATGGGACTCTGCGTGCTTGGATTGAACGCAGCCCGGCGGAAAGCCATTTTCAACCGGAGGGAGAATCTCATGAAATCGCCGCTTACCACCGAGGAAATAACCGGGAAAATTCTGGGCATCATCGCCCCCGGTCGGCCGCTCTCGAGAAGAAGGGTCTTGAAGCTGTGCGGGGCCACCATCGCTGGAATGGCGTCGTGGAACTGCCTCGGGCTGAGCCACGGAACCGGTGTGCCGCTGATAATCACGGAAAACGCTCTGGGGCTGGTGGTGGCGGATCCGACAAGATGCGTCGGCTGCCGCAGGTGCGAACTCGCCTGCACAGAGTATAACGACGGGAAGTCCTCGCACGCGCTGTCCCGCATCAAGGTGAGGCGAAACCAGAATTTCGGCCCGTCGGGACTCTATGCCGGGCAACGGCTGGGAGATATGGGCAATGGACTGATCGTGCAGGATTTCTGCAAGCAGTGCCCCCATCCGGTCCCCTGCGCCGACGCCTGCCCCAACGGAGCAATCGAGCTGAAACCGCCGACAAACGCCCGGGTGATAGATGAGGAAAAATGCACGGGCTGCAAGGTATGTCTCAAAGCCTGTCCCTGGGAGATGATTTCCTTCGATCCCGGGAAGGACAAGGCAACGAAGTGCTTCCTGTGCGACGGGAAGCCCAAGTGTGTCGAAGCCTGTCCGGCCGAGGCACTGCTGTACGTCCCCTGGCTTGACCTGACCGGCAGGGTGCCGCCGAGGGTGCCCCCCGTGGCGAACAGATCTCAGGCATGCGTGGACTGCCACAAGTAAAGGGAGGTGAGGCAATGGCCCAATACGGCGGATGGGCGGGAAAGGTCTTGCGGGTTGACTTGTCTACCGGGCGCATCACCACGGAAGACACGGTTGAAAAATACAGGGACTATGTCGGCGGGACCGGAATAGGCTACAAGGTCCTCTGGGATGAAGTCGGGCCGAACGTCAAGGCTTTCGATCCCGAGAACAAGATCATCTTTGCCACCGGTCCCCTGGCGGGCACGAGCGCGCCCTGCAACGGGAGGACCGCCATCACAACCCTGTGGCCCTCATGCTGGCCGAAGCACCTTGTCGCGTCGGGACACATGGGCGGCCACTTCGCGGCGGAGCTGAAATATGCCGGGTTCGATGGCGTTATCGTGGAAGGCAGGGCGGACCACCCGGTCTGGCTCGCGATTTCCGACGGGAAGGCCGAGATAAGGGATGGCCGTCATCTCTGGGGACAGGGCATACGCCGCACCAATTACGAGATCTCCAGGGAGATGGGCGCCGAGGCCGCGGTTGCCGCAATCGGCCAGGCCGGCGAGAACATGGTCCCCCTCTCGGTCATCTCTAACTCGGGTTCGCATACGGGCGCGGGAGGCGCTGTGCTCGGTTCGAAAAACCTCAAAGCCATAGGAGTCCGGGGCACCGGCAGCATCCGTATCGCCGGAGACAAGGGGGACTGGGAGAAAGCCGTCAAGCACCACCTGTCGATCCTGGGCGCGAACAACCAGCACGTGGTTCCCAACAGTCCGCAGCCCTGGGCGGAATACTACAACCCCGGAACACGGTGGCTTGCCGCGCGGGGGCGGGTGTGGGGCGCTTCGGACCCGCCCATCGACACCGGCACCGGCGACCCTCACAACCTCAACAGGATCGCCTACCGCACGAACAGCGCCGCCTTTTTCCTGGGTCCCGACGCGTGGAAGAACACCGTCCGGGGAAACGGCTGTACCGCCTGCCCCATACGGTGCCACACGAGAATCAAGGTCCCGGCCGTTGCCTCGAAGTACGGAATCTCGGAAATCGGCCAGAGCACCTGTATCCGCCTGGTCCTGGGGAAGCGGTTTTTCAAGAAGTTCCCGGATGGTCCCCTGGGGCAGACCTCCATCGAGGCATGCATGCTGGGGATGCACTTTGCCGACGATCTCGGCATCTGGGATAATTATGGGCAGCTCCAGCGCGATTTTCATAAATGCCACAATGAAGGGATTTTCAAAAACAAGGTGGGGGCGAAGGAGTATCAGAGCTATTCCTGGGATAAGCTCGAAAGGGGCGATCCGGCTTTCCTGTTCGAACTCCTGCCCAGGATCGCCAACCGGGAGGGCGAGCTGGCAACAGCCCTGGGCCTGGGAACCGGGTTCATGCTGGAGCGATGGTCCATTCCGGAGGCGGAATGGAAGAAGGATCACCAGCTGAACTACTGGAAGCACGGGCATCCGAAGCACCATTCGCATGAAGACGCGGGCCAGTGCGGCGTCGTCATCAACACGCAGTACAATCGGGACGCCCAATGCCATTCCCACAGCAATTTCACGCGAAACGGACTTCCGATCGAGGTCCAGAAGAAGCTGGCGGTGGACCTCTGGGGTTCCGAAGCCGCGATCGATCCCCTGGGCGAGTTCACCCCCATGAACGCTCACAAGGCCAAAATGGCGAAATGGTCACTGCTGAGAAAGGAATTGCACGACTCGATCGCGCTCTGCAACTGGATGGGCCCATGGTCCGCATCGCCGCTTAAAGAGCGCGGCTACAAGGGCGATGACTCCCTCGAGTCGCTGCTCTACAGCCTTGCCACCGGGGACGGGAAGTCTCGCGAGGAACTCGACGAAGTCGCCGAACGCATTTTCGTTCTCCATCGCGCTCTCACCATCAGGGGCATGGGCACCAGGGACATGAGAACGCAGCACGACACCATACCCGATTGGGTCTTCGCGGACGAAAAAGACCGCGCGCCCTTCACCAAGGGCACGATCCGGATGGACAAAACGGATATCGGGAACGCGATGACCATGTTCTACCGGGAACTCGGCTGGGACACGGCGACCGGTTCCCCGACGCGGGATACGTACAAGAGGCTCGGGCTCCCGGAGGTTGCGGAAGAACTCGGCAAGGCCGGGCTGACGGTATGATACCAATGAGCGTTCAAGATGATACCAAGCTTTCAGACCGTGGGGAGCCTGCTCCCCACACCCCACACGCAGCTGCGCTGCTCATTTCGGCGCTTGCGGCAGGCCGTTGGCCAAGCCGCAAGCGCCGGAGCGCTCGTCCCGACGCGCATGCGCGTAAGGCCGGACCTTCGGTATGATATACCCCCTAGAGGTAGCCGAGTTCATAAGAGAAAACAGCAAGGCCGGAGAACTGGTCACTGCCGCGCTCATCGAATCCGCATTTGAAGAGCATGGCCTGGCGGCTGGGAACGCGGAGGAAGAACCACCCTCGATTTCCGCGCTTATCGAGGAGGCATTCCGCTCTCATGGCGATCTAAAGGAGATCTCGGACGATTCCGGTATTGCCCGGTATTTCTCCGGGCTTTTCATGACGGAGGCGTATGCGCGGGTCCTGCTGCTGAAGCTCCAGGGGCCGCTGGAGATGATCGCCGAGGTCATCCGGGAAAATTCTCGTGCCTACCCCCGCCCCGTCCCCCTGGCCCTTTTCGAATGGTCTCCCTTCGATCTGAGCCGTGAGCGGATAGAGCCTATTCTGAAAGAGATGGCGGAAAGTCCCGGCTACCGGGACATTGCTCTCCTGACTACCTCAATCGGGAATCTTTTTGCCTACTCCACGGATTATCTCGAACCCGGACATGCGGAGATGCTTGCCGAATGGATTGACGTGGGGCAGGCGGAAAATCCCTGACCGTATCGGCATGCGCCAAAATGAGCCGCGCAGCTCCCCGCGCTTTTCAAAAGCATTCTTTGGTGCATTCGTGAACGCAACTCAGTATCATTTCACGGCGAGGCTTGCCCGCAGTCCGCTTTTCGCCGAAAGCATCCTTCCGGACCAGAGAATCCCGATGGATCCGGCAAGAAGGTCCGTTGCAAACCTCCCGCCGAAAATACCCTGCAGCCCGAACAGATAACTTCCCGCCAGAGAAAGGGGTATCAGCAGCACGATTACGCGTATGATGTTGAGCGCTGTTGCCTGCAGGGGCTCCTGGGCTCCCGTCAGCATGAACCCGGCGTAGCGGTGGACCTCCAGCATGCCGTATCCCATGCACGTGATGTGGATATAGGAACGGAGGACCTCTTTTACGGCCTGCTCCTCCGAAAAGACCGACGCCATGGCGTCGGCGAACAGGATGAACAGGAGACCTATCAGTACCCCGTAGAGCACCGCGAAGGTCATGGTTCCCTTCCTGGCCGTCCTGATCCTGTCCAGTCTGCCCGCGCCGTAGTTCTGAGCGGCAAAGGGGATGAGCGACATGCCGACGGTCATCGGAATCATGAAGGCGAAGGATTCGATCCTCACGGCCACGCCCATGGCGGCGACAGCGGCATTGCCGTAGGCGGCGACCAGCCATGTGACGATCGCCGAGGAAATCGGGGTGAGTATCATCCCGATCGCGCCCGGGATGCTGAATTTCAGTATCCTGCTCCACGATTGCATGAGCGCGGTGATGTTCGGAACGGCCGTATCGATGAGTCCCATTCTCCTGATCAGTATATAGAGAGCCGCCGCCAGGGCCGCCGCCTGTGAGAGTATCGTCGCCAGGGCCGCGCCGACGATACCCATTTTCGGCAGGCCGAACATGCCGAAGATGAACCCCATGTCCAGGAAGACGTTCATGATGGTCGAGCCGACCATCAGAAGGCTCACGGACTTCATGCTGCCGGTGCTGATGATGATGTCCGAACTGACAATCTGGAGCACCATCACGATACCGCCGGCATACCAGATCTTCATGTAGCTCACCGCCATGTCGAGCACCTCGCCGCTGGCGCCAAGCCACGAAAATACGGGAACTGTCGTCAGTATGCCAAGGATGGTAACAAGCGCGGCGTAGATGACGGAGAGAATCAACGCGTGTGTTGTGAGCTCCGCCGCCTTTTCCCGCCGTTTTCCGCCGATGGCGTGCGCGATGAGAGTCATGGCTCCGCTGCCGAGTCCCTTGGTGAGAAACATCAGGAGCAAAACGACGGGGAAGGTGAAGGAAATGGCCGCGAGCGCCTCGGTGCCCAGCCGCGAAACGAACC
>JAJFVB010000244.1 GCA_021372055.1 Desulfobacteraceae bacterium
TGGAAAGAGGTTTTACGCCATAGGGAAGGTAAGTTGCGATATATCCGATCAGCAACGCCCACAGGGTGCCGTAAAGCGGCGTTCGCACGAAAAACAGCATGAACCCGACACCGATCACGATGCCCGGAAACGAAAATGAAAGGAAACTCAGGGACTCCAGAATCCCCGCCCCCACCGTACGCACCTTTACAATCACGTAGGCGACAAAAATCGAAAGAACCACGCCCAGGGTCGCACCGCCGAAACCAAGAATGATGCTGTTTTTGAGGGACAGGATCGAAACCGGGTCGTTTAGCACCTGAACCCAGTTTTTCCAACTCATGAGAGAAAAAGCCCGCGCGCCGGGCGTCATGACATATGGCGTGAGAGACGTATAAAAGAGCACCAGCACCGGGAGGATGATCAGCACAAAGGAGAGAATCCCGACTATGCCAAACAGAGGGTAGCACCACCCCTTGAGGTCGATGACGGTCGGCTTGAATCCCCGGCTGGACACGGTGACGAACTGTTCGCTCGCAGCCGTCAGGCAGCGGTAGAGGCAGATGAGCCCGATCGACGCGGCGAGCGCGCTCATGCCCACTGCCGCCGCCTGGCCGTAGTCAGCCGCAAATCCCGTGGCGACGATGCGGTAGATGTGACTGGCAAGCACGTAAATTCGACCGGGCATGCCGATGACCGACGGAACCGCGAAGGAGGCGAGACTGCGAACGATTACCAGTATCAATGCGGCAAGAATCGCGGGCCGCAGGACCGGCAGGGTTATCCGGGCAAGAGTGCGAAGGCTCGATGCCCCGCACACCCGCGAGGACTCCTCCAGCGATACGTCGAAGGCGCTCATGGCGGGCGCAATGATCAAATATGCTATCGGCAAATCGAGCAGCCCTTCGACCAGGACCATTCCCGGCAGAGTATAAATATTGAAAAGGCTGCTTTTCAGGCCGAAGATTTCCATCAGCAGGCGGTTCAGGATGCCGTTGGTGGGATTCAGGAGCAGCACCCAACTCGCGGCGAAGAGGATGTGGGGGATCATCATGGGAATGATGGAGATGACCCCGAAGAGGAATTTCCAGGGCAGGTTCGTCCGGGTGTTGAGATATGCCAGGAAGAGCGCCAGCACCGTCGCCAGAAGGGCCGACCCGAGGGTGAAAAGCACCGTGTTCCAGAGCATGCCGTAAAGGCCCGGGTCCGTATAGGCGGCGACATACTTTGCGGCGGTAAAGTCGCCGAACGTGCCGAACCCGGAAGAAAAGCTCCCGAGCACCAGCATGACAACCGGGCACACGGTGAGAAAGCCCACGAGAACTATCAGGCTCGGAGTAAGAAACGATTTCTGCGACATGACGGCGCCCTATTCGGAGAGCAGGAAGCAGTGGTCGGGATGAAAGAAAACACCGATTTCGTCGCCTTCGCGGATATCGGCCGCGGGCTCGACCACAAGGGTGAGCAGGGTCTCGCCGATCCGGACCTCGCCCTCGTAGGATTCGCCAATAAACAGGAGACTTTCCACTTTCCCGCGAAAGCAGTTGCTCCCTTCCGCGGCTCCGGCAGGCAGAATCTTTATGAATTCCGGCCGGACGCATGCCATCGCCTCACACCCGGCGGAAATCCCCTGGCTGTTCAAAGCGATGATCGGCCCGACCGTTGAATCCAGGACCGCATGGGAGTTCTCGACGGATCTCACTTTGCCCGGGACCAGGTTGGCGCGGCCGATGAAGTCGGCCACAAACCGGTGGTCGGAATTGAAATAGATCTTCTTCGGATCGCCGATCTCCACGATGCGCCCGCTTCGCATGACCGCTATCTGATCGGAGAGCGTCAGTGCTTCGAGCCGGTCATGAGTGACGTAAACCGCCGTGATGTTCAGTTCGGTAAGAAACCTGCGCAGCTCTTTCCGGGTGGACTCGCGCAGCTTCGCATCCAGATTGCTCAAAGGCTCGTCAAACAGGATGACCTTGGGTTCGGCCACGAGCGCCCGAGCCAGGGCGACGCGCTGCTGCTGGCCGCCGCTCAGGTCGGTTGCCGCCCGCTTTTCGAACCCTTCGAGCTGTACGAACCGGAGCACCTTCGCCACCCGGTTCCGGATCTCCTGCCGCGGGACCTTCCGGTTCTGGAGGGGATAGGCAACGTTGTCGAAGACATTCATGTGCGGCCAGATGGCGTAGGTCTGGAACACCATCCCGAGCCCTCGCTTTTCCGGGGGCAGAAAAATGTTCCGCTCCCGCGACCAGACCACCTCCCCTCCTATTGAGATCTCTCCCTCATCCGGCATTTCAAGTCCAACGATGCACCTCAAGAGCGTCGTCTTGCCGCATCCGCTCGGACCGAGAAGCGTAAAGATCTGATTGGCGGGAATTGTGAGATCGACATGGTCCAAGGCCCTGATCCGCTTGCCTTGCGAATAAAAATCCCTGGTAAGTCCCTTGATGCTGATTTCCATGACGCCCCGATGCAAAATCAGAGGGCCGGGTTGCCCCGGGCATGTTGTCCTTTCAGAAAGCTGCGGTTCCCGCTATCGGGCAAGAAACATCTTCTTGAACCTGTCGCCCCACGAGCGGATTTCCTCGTCCGAGAGTTCCCGGATGGGCAGGACCTTTGCGGTGCCGATGCCGTCGATCGGCGGGAACACTCCGGGAGCCAGTACATATTCACCGACCTTGTCCGCCAGCAGTTTCATCGCATCTTTCCCAAGCCAGTAGTCGAGAAACGCCCTTGCGGCTTCGGGATGAGGAGCCTTGGCCGCGATCGCCATGGCGCGCGGAGTGCCGAGCAGCGTTTCGACCCGGACCCAGTCGAGCGGCGCGGGGGCCTTGGTGATGATGTATTTCGGCATCGAAATGGCGATGAGCTTTTCACCGCTTTCCACGGGTGCCGGGGTAGGCCCGAAGGATTTCACGAACATCGGCTTGTTTGCCGCGAGCCCGATGATAAATTTCTCCCAGGCTTCGTCGGAACCGAACACCTTGGTCTCCTTCAGACCGACCAGCCAGGAGATCGTGGTGGCGTGGGTGGAGGGGTCCGGCATAACGATCTTGTCCTTCCATTTGGGGTCGGCGAGATCTTCGTACCGTTTCGGAACATCCTGCGCCTTGAGCAGTTCTTTGTTGTAGATTGGCGCGACGTACTCGATGCCAAACTGCACGATGGTGTCGTCCTTAGCGGCCCATTCGGGGTAACCGGCGGCGGCGGGAGATTTGTAGGAAGCGAGGACCCCTTTTGCCTTCAACATCTCAAGGATTGGCAGAGGCCCCTGGAGGACGTCGGCCTGGAGCTTTCCCGCGTCATGCTCGGTCAGCACCGTCGCCAGGAACTTGGAAGTGTCAACCCGTGTATAGACGGCCTGTATGTGGAAGGAGGAGCTGAACGCCTCCATTATCGGTTCGACGGAGGTGATATTGGCGTAAAGGTTCACCTTGCCTTCCTTGGCGGCCCCGGCGGGATCGCCCGCGAACGCACCCGGTATCAGGAAAAAACTCAAGACGAGAATTACCAGTTTTTTCATCATGTTCCTCCCCTGTGAAATTCGCACTGCGAACCATTCCGGACACCAAAGAGCGGGGAATGATTCCCCCGCACCCCCGTAGCGCCAAACTGAGCCGCGTAGCGGCTTGGGGGTGTGGGGGCGCAACTCCCCACGCTTTTCAAAAACGTTCTTTGGTACTTGCGTTGCCGCACAATTTTGCCCGTCCAGCGGAAAGGTGTTATTTTATGGCCGCGGAAGGCTCTCATACAGATTTTGCTGGCGTAACGCACGAGACCGGAATACCATACTCGCCGACCGAAATATACAGGCGCTTCACCTTTAGAACCGAACGGCTTGACATCCTCAGGGGCTTCCTTAAGAAAATCTCCATTTGTACTTGATCGCAATCTGTTTCACACTGATCCACACTGGAAAAGAAAGGCCACCATGGCGACCACATATTGCCCGAAATGCGGACAGGCGGCTGATCAGCAAGACAAGTTCTGCCGCCATTGCGGGACAAACCTCGGGCGGAGCGCCGGACTGTTCTCGTCCGCAAGACTCTCCCCTCAAAATGCGGCCGACCTGTGGCAAAATTTTTTCAGTCCCTTTTTCAAGGTCGCATTCATCTTTTTCGGTTGCTTTTTCGGTTTGGCCTTCATCCTGATGATCTTCTGGTATTTCACTTTCAGAGGATAGAAACCGCAAAGAACGAATCTCCCGACGGCTCTTCACCGGTTCCGTTTGAATGCTTTCATTTTCCCGCAACTTTGAGGAGATCCTTCATGAGAACTTGCCGCATTTTTTTCAGTCTTTTGGCTTTTCTGTTCCTCTCGCCCATTCCGAGCACGGCTCAGGGCAACAAGGTCGACGTGAAGCGGGCCTGGGCGCCGGGCACCTATGTTATGACCCAGACCGCCAAATCGCAGGGCGAGCAAATCGTCGGCAATGAGTCGGCCAAAAACGTATCCACCGAAACGAACGTATGGGAATTGCGCGTTGGAGAGCCCAACAGCCAGGGCGAGAAAAAGATCACCGCCAAGGTCGTAAAGTGCCAGTTCACCGAAGAAGGTGACGCGGCCGTCTCCTACAACAGCGAAGCTCCGGCCGCCCAGCAGGATAAGGACATGGCTTTCGTATACGGCTCTCTCATCGGCGCTCCCGTCGAGATCATGCTCGATGCCGACGACGCCGTCATCGAAGTCAGCGGCCTGGATAAGCTCTGGACGAACCTTTCCGCCAAGGCCTCAAACGACGTCCAAAAAGGCCGTCTTGCCCAGGTCAGCATTGAAATCTCGGATAAGGTGATAGAGCAGTCCCTTCGACGCCTCGAATCCGTCGCGCCGAAAAAAGCCGTGGCGACCGGGGAAAAATGGACGGCGGGGGTTCGATCCGAGCTGCCTCTTATCGGCGAGATCAAGCAGCGCTATGATTGTTTACTCAAAGGCGTTGAAAACTCGCCCGAGGGCAAGCTGGCCGTTATCCAGCTGGAGGCCCGCTACGAGGCGACCAAGCCCAAGCCCGGAATCATTCAGGGTCAGGAGATCACGGTCAGTAAGCTCGATGTAACGGAGAAGGGCGACGTCAAATTCGACCTGGAGACTGGAATCGCGGCCGTTGACGAAAAGAACGTGAACGTTTCCGCCATCCTCGACGCCAAGGACGACAAGGGGCGTCCCCTCCGAGTGACCGTCAAGGGTGCGAACCAGATTAAGACCACGATAGTCCCGAGTTCCGGACAGGCGGTACAGGCGCCCGCCGCACCCGATGCTTCCGCCGCTCCCGGCTCGCCCGGCCAGGGCGGCCAGGGGGTGCAGAAAATGCTCCGGGGCCTTCCTCCGAAATCCCCTCCTCCCGACAGCTCCCGCCTGCAGCAGCAACCCGCCCCACAGGCATCGACCGCGCCCGTCAGCTATGTGGTGTTCCGATGCATCGATCAGGGCGGTATTCGCGATCAGGCAACGGGCGAATGGCTCGAAGCCTTTCGCCTGTTCATGCCAAGGGATTGGAAATTTCAAGGTGGACTGCGCTGGGTCGCAAACGAGAAACGCCCCGACCAGTTCAGCAAGACCGATGCCCTGATGCCCGTCAAAAGCGATTACTCGGTTTTTTCCCCTGACGGGCGAAAGGCGCTCAGGTCCTACCCGGCGCAATACTGGGTGGATACGAGCCGCACTCCCGCGAACAAGTACGGGTACGGTTTCAAGCCCGGCAACAATTATAACGGCATGATCGTTTCACCCGTTCTCAGCCCCGAGCAGTATATTTCCTCGTACGTCTACCCGCATCAGCGCGGTCAGGTCGCCAACATCAAAGTAGTGAAACAGGAGCCCCTGCCCAAACTGGCCGAGCTTTACGCCGCCGAAACCGCCCGCTTCAACCAGATCATGGCGTCCACCAACACGCAGGGCAATCTCGCATTCAAGGCGGGAACGATCACCATGGACTATACCGACGGCCAGACTCCCTATCGCGAAACGTTTGTCGCGGTCATCCAGTATATTGACACGGCAGGCATGGTGATGTTCTGGCCGCGGGTCAACTTCAGCTTTCGCGCCCCCAGAGACGAGTTCGACCAGATGCTGCCCGTTTTCACCACAATTGCCACGAGCGTCCAGAGCAACCCGCGCTGGACGCTGCACCTGGTCAAGCTGACGCAGCGCAGCGCCATTTCGCAGCGGGAAATGGACGATTACTGCCACCGCATTCAGAGGGAGATAGCCGAATCCCACGCGGCAACCACCAGCGAACTGGCCCGCGACATGGGATATCTGACCAGCCCCCACTATGCCTACAAGGGAACGGACGGCAACCGCTATGTTCTGCCCACCGACAAGTACCACTTCATGAACGCTCAAGGCGAGTTGCTGTCTCAGAACAGCTGGGACCCGCCCTCTTCCGAGTGGAAAAGCATCGAGCCCTACAACCAGTAGCGGCCGGCATCCCCGAGTCCTAGAACTCGATTCTCCCGTAGACTCCCCGCATATAATCGTTCGAGTAGGCGTCCCGCAGCACGGTCGCGCTCTCCGGGTTCACTCCTCGCTCCACCTCCTCTCTCGATACGTATTCCCCACGGCTGTTTTTCACAACCTTTTCCGGGGAAATCTGTTCGATCCTTCCCGTCTTCTCGTTCACATAGCCGCCGGTCTCGCGCAAATTGTCGTAGTTCATCTCCGCTATCGCATCCATCGTGTCCCAGCGGCTCCGGCGGATCTGGTCGTCGATTTTGTTCATGTGGGCATAGGTCTCCCGGATCTTTGTGGTAGCCTGCTCGTTTCCCTGGACGATTTTTCTGATGAATGCCGCAGAGAGTTGCATCGAAGCGCAGGCTTTTTCGAGCACGGGGCTGTCCGAGACGAACTGGTCGGGTTCGGTGCACCAGCCTCGCAGAGTCACGCTCAGATCCACGAGTTGTCCACTGATCCCCGCGTTTATGGCCATCGTCTGGACGCCGGCAACGAAGGCGGCGAGGACCGGTTTGCCTTCAACCTGCCCCTGGCCGAGGCAATCGTAGACCACAATGTCCATCTGAGCCGCGCCCAGTCCGGCGAGAAGCTGCGAGACCTGCTGGTTCATCGCCCGGAAAAGCCGTGTAAGCGGCTGATTGACGCTCATTTTAAGCAGCTTCGGGTTCTGGGAGATCTGTCCCAGTGAAGCCGTCACCACCTGTTCATGATTCCGGAACTGTGCGGCCTGGTAGCCGCGCATCACGTGGAGAGGGTCCTGCAACAGCTGCGGCGAACAAAAGCGCGGGCACCACTGGAACACCCGGCTGAGAGGTTTTTTCTGGTCAAAAGCGACCCAGTCGATGTTATCCTTCGGCGTCTGAGCGTCGTTGCTCTGCACCACCCAGCCCTGAGGTATGCTCATCGTGAAACCGCCCGCGGGCGACTGGAAATCGATCCAGCGGCCAATCGGCGGTACAAAACCGAAGCTCTGCGCGATTTGCCTCAAGGTCGGCAACTCGGAGTCGAGCCGTCCGGCCGGAGCGGAAACTCCGATAACGAAGGCCATGGAACCGCCCGCTGCAACGAACGTACAGTAGCGCCCCTCGACCGGCTGATCCGACACGACGCTGGTAAAGCTTGAGATCGCGCGGTCGGCTGTCGGATTGCCCGCCATCTTCATAGTGAACCGCGGTTCGGATTCCGCCGCGAACTTCGCGAAGTGCCTGGCGATATCGGCGGCTCCCGCGCCGGCTTTCGGACGAAAAGGCATCATGAAAGCCATGGTTCCGGAATTCCCCTGTTTTTCCACCGTCAGCATCACACCGCCGCGCAACCGCACCCAATAGTCTCCCGGCACGCACGCCTGCATGCCGATGAGCGGGTTTTTGAAGTCGGTCCAGCCCTGCACGCATTTCGGACGCCCCTGAGCGGTTGCACCGGACGCCACGGGCCGGGAATCGACGGAAGTCCCCGGCAACGGAGCCGTAGCGGGAGAAGGAGCCTGCGCCGCTTTAGGGCCGGTTGCCGCGCCGCCCGCGCGAATGAGATGGATGCCGCTATCCGGACTCTCCCACAGTTCCATCGAATTCGCATCGGGCATCTTCACGCTGAACCGCAAAAGCTCGTCGTCTCCGTCAAACCGCAGTTCCATCCCGTCCCCGGTCATCCGCCAGGAGCCGCGGGTCGTCTCCACCCGGCCGCCGCTTTGCACGGCGCGGCTGAGACGGCCGTCCGCATTGAACTCGAAACGGATCTCCGCATCCTGATCGCGCACTGCCCAAAAACCAACGGCAGCTTCCCGCAGCCCGCCTTGCTTCTGAGTTCCGGAGCTTCCCGGACCGACAGGTATCCTGACGGCGTTTTTCAGGTCTTCCCTTCCAACCGGCTGATACACCTCTCCTTCAATTGCCGTCGTGAAAAAGATTACCGTTTGCGGCAGCGGCTCCCCACTTTGTGCCGACCGGAAGCCCTGCGCCTTTGCCGTATTGAGCTGCACCGCATAGGTCGTGCTTGGCTTCAGCTTGCCGATCAGCAGTTCGATGCAAAGGGGGTCCCGCCACCTGACGCCATCGTCTCTTTCCTTTGGCGGAAATTCGGCCTGGCTGGACTCCCAGAACGTCCACGAATTCTGCTTCATGTTCTGGTCGAACCAGAAGCGCATTACGCCGATATCGGTGGAGACTCCGTTTGCGCCGTTCGCCGGTTCGGTGCGCACCACCATCGGCGGGGCAGCCTGAGCGGAGGTCGTCAAAATCGCCAGAAGCAGTATCGCGGCCAAAACGAGCTTTTTTTGCGGGTTCATATTTCCTCCTGCTTTCGCATTCCTGAATCGGGCGCACAACCTCTCATACCCAAATAAAACTAATGGAAAAAAGCGGGGGAAATGATTTCCCCCGCGCCCCCTCGGGATTTCTGCCGCAGCTGCGTGTGGGGTGTGGGGAGCAGGCTCCCCACAGTCTGAAAGACTTGTATCAGGCTTGATGCATATCGCAATCGAAAATGCAAGGATACAAAAATTTCATAAGGATGGAAGCTTGCAGCAAGAAGGCCGGTTGGAGCCGGAGATAGTCCTGCCGAGAAAAAATGGAGTGTAGTTCGCTATGAGGTATGTTGGAAGAACCAGCGAAACCATCGAAAGAAGGGCATAGACGGATGCGTGCAGGGAATTGGTTTCAAGCGAACCCGGTCTCAAGCCGAGCGCCAGATACATCAGGATGTTTGCCGCTAGGAAGCCCTGATTTTGCAGCATGGAAAAGATGAGGCTGTTTTCACCGATATAGGAGGCGTGGCGCAGATATTTGATCCCGCCGACCAGTCTGGCTATATGAAGCCATGCGTAAATGCTGGAAAACGATGCAATGTGGAACAGGATTATATTCCCATGCCTGTTCTCATTCATATCCACCCTGTCATTAGCATTGCAGGCTATCAGACCGATCACGAAGCAGACCACCGCGAGGTACACCGTATTTCCTGAAGGGTGCATCCTATCCTTCAGAATATAACCCATACCGTAAAATGCGACTGCCGTAAACGCCACATCGATCCCAAACGGGAGCCTTACCGTGGAATATATGGAGTCGAAATACCCTATCATCTGAAACAACATTATTACAAGCAGCATCGGCAACGTTCTATCATGAACCAGGCGTGCGACAAGATAAAACAAAAACTCCGTAACGACGAGACACGCCAGGAACCATAGAAGAATATTATGAACAAGCCAGTCATCAAAGCCATTGCCGTAAAGCATACCGACCAGAGGCCTGACGAGGCTTTCCGGTACGGGTTGGAGGCCCTGGTATACTCCGTATTTCTTCAACAGCATCGGGAATAACCATATGCAATATGTCAACAATCCAAAACATGCGTAAGGTATCAATCTGGAACGAACTTTTTTTACGAAGAATTGACGGAAACCTTTGCGGACGTCCGAATACTTGAAAAACATACCGGATATAAAGAAGAATAACGGCATGTGGAATGAAAATATGTACTTTACAACGCTCTTGTCGGTAAACGATACGTGTCCGAAGAAAACGAGGAAGATGCCTATTCCCTTGAGCGTGTCGATCCATTCAACCCGATTGGATTTTGATGGGCTTACCGTTCCGACGCTATCCATCATTCCAAACCATTGACCTTGTGATCTATACACGATCGGCCGCGGAAACAGCACCAGCATACCAGATCCGCATGCATCACAATCATGCGGAAGGCGCGGTTGCCGCTGTATTAGTCGCTGTCGAGTCGGTCAGGTAGCCGGATAAATCGCCCAAACCGATCCCCGGTCTCGGTTCGCGTTTGAATCTTGAGCATTCTTTAGCATGACTTTACCCTATCGTAAAGCAATCTCAATTGAATGTTAAAGAAGCTCAGGCAAACCAATGCAGACACGTTCCCGGCCTGAGCAAAACACCGAGCCTTGAGTGAGGTCGGGGACGATCTTCCGAAAAACATAGGGTTTTCCGATACAATATATTGGAATTGTACACAAATACCTATTAGACAAAATCGAAGCCTGCTGCTATCACTCCCAAACTGCACTGGTCCGGTCAATCCCAACCCATACTCTCAGCAGGATAATCAGATGAGCAGCAAAGAAGACTGTTCTTCCAGAAGAACATTCCTGAAAACCGCAGCCGCTTCGACTTTCGGCCTTGCGCTCAGCGGGGGCGCGGCTTCAGCTTACACTGTCAACGACCTCCAGGTCTGGTCGTGCGGAGGGCTGGCCGAGGCGATGATCCCGGCGAACTCCCTCTTCGAGAAGAAAACGGGCGTGAAGATCGCCTACACGGGAGCTTTTGCGGCCGCCCTGGGAAAGTCCTTGCTGGGAAGCGGCCGGACCGAGGTGTTCGCAGGACGCGTACTGGATCTCGCGAAGAAACTGCGCGGCGCCGACAGGATGGAATATTTCAAGCCTCTTTGTTTCACGAGCTACGTGATGGTTACCCCCAGGGGAAATCCCGCGGGTATCCGGAATCTGGAGGATATGGCCAAAGGGGGAGTGCGCGTGGTGCTTGCCCCCGATGCGTCACCTCCTGGGGGCCAGGCGGTTCAGGCGCTTCTCAAGAAAGCGGGCATTTTGGATGCAGTGATGAAAAATGCCGTGGTTCTGGGAAGTTGCGTTCAGCGCACCATGGACGATGTGATTGGAGCAAGGGGCGATGTCTCCATTGTCGAGTTGCGGATCACGAAGATGCGGGAGTTCGAAGGGAAAATGGACGTTATCCCGATCCCCGAGCAGTTCTTCCCCCCGCCCCCGCTTACGTTTACGGTCGGAGTCATGAAAAATGCCCGAGACCGCGCCCTTGCGGACGCATACGTCGAATTCATCACTTCCGCCGAGGGCCAGGCATTCTTTGAAAAGCAGGGATTCATACCGGCCATTTCCGATAAGGGGCGGGCACTGATCGAAAAACTTGGAGTAAAAGATGCCTGATGCGCACACCACTACAATCGACTCTCCCACGACCTCAAAAAGAACTCTTTCGCTGACGGCGCTGCGCAGGCTGACTCAGGCTCTGATGCTGGCAATCATCGGTCAGTGGTCATTCTACGGGATCTTCCGGTGCCCGTTTGTCGTACCCTATATAAGCTGTCAGAATTGCCCGGTGATTACCTGCCACGGCCGTATTTTTACGGTTTTCTGGGGTTTCTGGCTGCTTTTGCCCGTTTCCGTCCTTCTGTTCGGGCGGGCTTTCTGCGGTTGGGCCTGTCCCGGCGGATTTGTCAATCAGATCCTCGGAAAGATCGCGCCCATCAAGCTGCGAGCGAAAAATCTGCTGGCGCGATATGGTCAGGCCGGGCAGTATGTCGGCCTTCTTCTGGCACTGGTTGCGTATTTTCATCTGGGGCAGCTTCGTGCGAACATCCCCCTCCGCACGGGCGGATTCTTCGAGTCGGTCGGGCTCACTTTTGAGCATTCCGGCATGCTGTGGCTCGTGCGAACTTTCATCGTTATCGGCTTCCTCGTGCTCGGACTCCTTATCGCCAATGCCTGGTGCCGGTTCGCCTGCCCAACGGGAGGCATTCTGGAAGCCCTGAAGGGCCTCGCCCTTTTCAGATTCCACAAGACCAAATCCTGCAACGATTGCGACGCATGCCTCAGGGTGTGCGAAATGGGAACCAGGCCCGGCGAGGTCAACTGCACCAACTGCGGCGACTGCCTGGGGGCGTGTCCGGCAAACGCGATACGCTTTGGCAGAAAAAGGTCCGCCTGATGGGGAGCATCGTCAAGTCGTCAAACCGCACGCTTCCCCATCCCTGCTTCGATGAAAAATCGTCGAAGAGCTGCGGCCGCATACATTTGCCGGTGGCGCCGGGATGCAACATCCAATGCGGGTACTGCAGCAGGGACTTCGACTGCGTGAACGAAAGCAGACCCGGTGTGACCAGCAGGGTAATGGAACCGGAAGAGGCCGTTTTGCACCTCCGTGAGACGCTTGCCGCAATGCCCTATGTTACCGTTGCGGGGATCGCCGGGCCCGGGGACGCTTTTTGCGAACCGGACAGGACCCTCACAACCCTGGCCCTGATCCGCAGGGCACATCCCCGGCTGAATCTTTGCCTTTCGACCAACGGTCTGAACGTTGGCCCACACGTCCGGGAACTGGCCGACCTCGGCGTCGGGTATGTGACGGTCACGGTGAACGCGGCCACCCCCGAAACGGGGGCGCAGATCTACTCACGTGTGATGAACGGACAAGAATCACTTCGAGGGATCGAGGGGGCCGGGCTTTTGCTCGAACGGCAACACAAGGCCGTCGCATCGCTTAAAGCCGCCGGGATCACAATAAAAATCAACATGGTTGTTGTTTCGGGAGTCAATGAGGAGGACGTCGCAGAAGTTGCCCTCCAAACCTCCGCCCTTGGCGCGGACATCATGAACGTTATTCCCGTGATAGCCGTTCCGGGAACTCCGCTCGCAAACCGCCCGCCCCTCTCGCAGTCGAAGCTGTCGGGACTCAGGGAGGTTGCCTCATTCCACCTTCCACAGATGCGCCATTGCATGCGCTGCCGAGCGGATGCCGCAGGGCTGCTCCAAACCCAAAACCGCATCCACTGCCATCGGATTTCAAACCCGGGCTCGGAATCCCTGGCCGCACCGCCCGGCAACACTCTATAGAGTGATGACCTGATCGATGCCCGCGCCGCCCAGCGCCTTGTGCAGGTCCGGGAAACACCCGAGCGCCGCCCCTTCAACCAGGTTGTCGTAGATCTTGCGTTCATACGCGCACTTGTCGCAGGCCATCAGGAGCATCCCGTTCTTCCTGGCCAAGCTTGCCAGACGTTCGCCCACATCGTTGCCCTTCACAAGCATAAACGTGTTATCCAGGAAGAAAAACATCCCTGCAACTTCGAAGCCGTGCGCGCCTTTCTCCAACTGCGGCACTATCATGTTGCTCAGAAGATAGTGAGCATCGCCGGTTGAAAATATGTAAGCCACTCGCATTCCATCCCTCCTTAGCAGGACAGGTCGGCAAAAGTTCTTCGACCCGATCGGGCACGGCATCCGTGCCTCTCGGATCTACCCTCGTCAATTTCGATTCTTCTCGCATCCGGGGAAATGCTCGGCACCTTAGCACGACGATTGCCTTTCAACCCAATAGGTTATTCCGAGATCCGATGTCGCAATTGATCGGAATAATCTATTTAACAAATTGGTTGATGTAATCTATCTTCCGGAGACGGATCATGCGGATGCGGGAGGAACAACAAATGCGAAAGATCACCATTGAATTCATCAATACTTGTCCGTGCTGTGACGCATTCGATGCCATAATCCGCTCGGAGACGGCGCAACATCCCGGAATAATTGATTATAAACTTTATCAGACAGGCAGGGATTTCGATTACCTCAAGAAGTACGGTCCCATTACCAAAGGAACGATGATCATCGACGGCAAGAAAAAATACGATACTCTCTCCCGGAGCATCATAGAAAAGGCTATTGCCGACGCAGTAAAGGAATCCGGCCGGTGACATTCGATTTGCCGGAAGCAATCCTCAGCACCGCGTTCGATATCCTGAACGATGCATCCGCATGGCTGGTCCTGAGCTTTGCACTCGCCGGAATCCTTCATGAACTGCTCCGGCCGGAAACACTCCAAAGGATGATGGCTAATCGCCGCATCTCTTCGATTCTGCGGGGGACCTTGTCGGGCATGCTTCTGCCCGTCTGCAGTTGCGGCGTTATCCCGCTGGGACTGGGACTGTACTATTCCGGCGCATACCTCGGGCCGACGCTGGCGTTCATGACGGCCACGCCAATCATCAACCCGGCGGCGGTCATTCTTGCCTACGGGCTGCTGGGGCCTCAGATCGCGACGATATACCTTTTGAGCGGCTTTGCCGTACCCATGCTGACGGGGCTTCTCGGCAACGCATTCGGCGGCCCGGAATTGCAGGCCCCGGGAGTCGGGGAGCGGCCGCATCTCTCCGAGACTTCGACCGAAAATGCGGGCTTGGGGCGCAGAATCCTCTCAGGCCTCCACTGGGGCTTCATGGATCTTGGCATGATGGTCAGCAAGTATGTCGTCCTGGGAGTACTTCTCGCCGGACTCATCCTGGCATTGGTACCGCAGCACTATATTCAGGAGTACCTTGGAAATCCCGGTATGATTTCGCTCGCCGGCATCGCCGTCCTGGGTGCCGTAATGTACGTGTGCGCCGTGGGGCATATCCCCTTTATCGCCGCTCTTGTGGCCGGCGGAGCCGCTCCCGGGGTAGCGATAACGTTTCTCATGACCGGTGCGGCCTCGAATCTGCCCGAGCTGCTGAGCATCTACAGGCTGATCGGTCCACGGGCCGTCGCAGTGTACGCCCTCACACTGATCGGCACTTCCATGCTCATCGGCTACATGACAAACACATTGCTGCTGCAGGATTTCATGCCCTTCTTCGACCACGCGCACTCGACCCGCATGGTCGGTATAGCCAACCGCTTCATTCTTGCCGTCCCGAAGCCGGTGGAATACTTCTTCTCCATCGTTGTCGCTGCGCTTTGCGTGCGCGCGTTTCTGCCCCGGATCAGGAGCATTTTCGCAGGCGAGCAGACAATCTGATGAGCCGCCGCCGGGGTCGGCAGACATTGGTGTTTTCAGCGCTGCTGGTCGGTCTGGCCGCGCTTTACTGGTATTCCTCAGGAAAAAAGGCGGACGTCCCGCCCGGAATCAACAGGAGCGAGGTGCCGACACGATTCGCGGCTCGGTGCTCCGGCAGGGACATTATAAAGTGGGCGGTCCAGGACCTTAACAATGACGGCCGCGAAGACCTGATCATGATTTACCGAATCAGCCCGGAGAAGAACATGATGCGGGTGATCCTCGATCTTGAGGGAGGGTTCTCCGAAACCAACGAGGTCCCCGCGCCGCATTCAAACCAGGTGATCTCGTTCCGGGATATCGACAGGAAACCGCCTATGGAAATCGTCGTCCAAGGGACAAGGGGGACGAAATTTGGATATGCGATTTTCAGGGTCGAGGGCACGGAACTGACGGATTTGTTCGGTGAGGGGATGGAGGGCTGCTGCTAGGTCTTCCGTGGACAAGACAACTTACATCGGAATCCATTGAGGAGGTTTTCGCCATGCGATGCGGCACATTCTCGCGAACGGTGTTTCTCACAGCTGCTTTCTTTGCACTTGCGCTCCTGCTGACGCTCACTCCGTCCGCCGCGCAACAATCGGCTCAGACGGCCGGAAAGGCCGACTCCGACTATGTCGTAAAGCTCGGATACTACAATTGCGACCACATGACGGCGGCTCCGGTTGCAAAGGATGCCGGGATTTTCGAAGAACTCGGGCTGAAGGTCATGGTGACCGGGAATGGGCAGGTGCCCGAGGCCATGGCGGCCGGGCAAATGGATATCGGGTACATCGGGTTCGAGCGCATGGTGCGCGCCCACTTGAAAGGAGCACCGATTTTCGCGGCCGCTCAGAATCACCTCGGCGGCTCATCCTACATCGTGGTGCGCAAAGAGATAAACGACCCCAAGGAACTGATCGGGAAAAAAATGGCCATCCACAAATCGGGCAGCAAGCCCGAGACCATGTTCCCGGAATGGGTGAACTTCGCCACGGCTTCCGGAATACCCGTGGAAGGCAAGAATTATGAACTGTTCGACATGGCGGACAAGGACCAGTTCCTTGCCCTCAAACTCGGCAAGCTGGACGGCTATCTGTCCTGCGACCCCTGGGGATCGATGGCCGAGCACGACGGCTGCGGGAAGATCTTGTTTTCCTCCACAAAATTGCCGAACGGGAAATGGGGCACCTGCTGCGTTTATTCCATGAACGCGAATTTCGCGGAACAGCATCCGGAACTCGCCAAAAAAATGATCCTCGCACACGCGAAGGCAATTCAATTCATCTACACCCGGCCCTTAAAGACGGCCGAAATTTTCGAAAAGAACTACAGCGTTCCGCTCGAAGTGGCTCTCATGACCATCTACAAGAAGACGGTCGCGGAAAACCGCACGCTGACCTGGGATCTGAAAATGGAGAATATCCGCGAAGCGCTCGAATGGGACCTGAAAAGAAACATATTGGCCGATGGCGGCAACCCGGAAACCTATGTCCGCACCGAACTGCTGTCAAAGAGCGGAGTTTCCGATTTCAATGCATTCATCAAAGAAAAAGTCGACCCGCTCTTCCCTCTTAGCATGACCTATAAGGATTGGAAGAAGAAGGCATACGAGATCGAAGGGAAAACGCTTCAAGCATCGGCGAAGTGAACTGGAAAAGATTTGTCTTCCTCATGGTGGTCGTGTCCGTCGCGGGAGCGGCGGGATTTTTCATGACGCGTTCCGGCAAGGCGGCCGCGCCGAACCTGAAGATTGCTGTCCCGGATGATTCCGGCGGCTTGGTTGTCGGCCGCATACTGCGCGGGGAACAATTCAGGAATGCAAAGAGGCATCGCGTCTTTGAATCCGTGCAGGTAAGAGACTGCTGCGCCGCGGTTTTCGAGTCTTCTCTTGCTTCCTCGGAAGTCGATGCCGCGGTTATGTGCCCGGAAGCCGCCGCCAGACTCATTGAGAAAGACCGGAGGTTCGAGATTATCGGACCGTGCGTTCTGAACTCCGATGTGATTGTCTGCCGTCCCGGATTTGCCCCGAAGAAAATCGGGGTTTCTCAGAAACGCGGCTACCAGACCGCGCTGGTTGGCGCTCTTTTTGGCCCGGGTTGCAGGGCCGAGCCCATGGTCCCCGCCGCCCTCCCCTATGCATACGAAAAGGGCGCGGTTGACGGTGTTGTCATTGACGCGATAAGGGCAAAACCTCTCAAGGGCGACCGGATCACCGCTTCGAAGACGGGGAGGGACACGGTCACATACGTGCTGGTCGTTGGGAAAGAGTTCAAATCGAGCCCACTTTTCGAGCAATTCCTGAAAGCTTGGGAGAAGGCTGTCGCCGAGCTTCGAGACGGCAGCGCCATGGCGAGAGAGATCGAGTCCTGCTGCGGCTCAAGGTGGACTGAAAGCGAAATTGCGCAGTTGAGGAACACGGGTATCAGGTTCACTGTTCCTCAATCCGGCAATTGACCGAAGCGGAAGGGAAAAGGCGTGAAAAAACAGATCGTCTTCAAGCTTATCACCCTGGCGGTCTGCCTCGCGATCTGGCAGCTTGCCTCGGCGGCATACAAAAGCGACCTGCTCCTCCCCCCGCCGTGGAAGACACTCAAGGCATTTGCCGCCGCGCTCCAGGACTTCGAAACCCTGAAAAACCTGCTCCTGACGCTGCAGCGGGTTGCAACCGGCATCGGGATCGCCTTCATCATCGGGAGCATTTTCGGATTCCTGATGGGGTTTTCCAAAACGATCATGCAGCTGGTGGACCCGGTATTCGGGACGATCAGGCAGGTGCCCATAATGGCATGGGTGCCCCTGACGATCATATGGTTCGGCCTGGGGGATGGACCGACGATCTTCCTGATAGCCATGGTCGGGACTTTCCCGGTTCTGCTCAGCACGATAGCCGGAGTCCAGGCGGTATCGATCGATTACCGCAATGCGGCGCGCTCCATGGGCGGCGGTGCCTGGAGCCTGTTCAAGGACATACTCGTGCCCGCCGCGCTGCCGGAAGTGCTGGTGGGGGTTCGGCTGGCCGTAAGCGCAGGATGGATGTCCGTCATCTGAGCTGAGTTCATCGCGACGAGTGCCGGGTTCGGCTACTCAATGGTTGAAGCGCAAACAAGGCTCAATACCCCTACCCTGATCGCTTTGATGCTCATGGCGGCCCTGGTCGGATACGGTATCGACCAGGTCATCTATTATGCGAACAGAAGAATTTCGAACTGGAAGTATGTCCAGTAACCGACTGGCGGCTATGCAGCTTGAGATCAAGAACGTGAGCAAAAGCTTTCCCGGCAGGGGAACGCCCAAGGTTGTCCTGGACAGGATCAGCTTCGGGATCGAGGAGGGGCGGTTCGTGACGCTTTTGGGCCCCTCGGGTTGCGGCAAGACCACCCTGCTCTCCATAATCGCCGGTTTTCAACAAGCGACCGGGGGCCAGGTTGAACTGGACGGAATCCCGGTCACGAAGCCCGGTCCCAGCCGCGCTTTCGTGTTTCAAGACTATGCCCTCTTCCCCTGGATGACGGTCCGTCAGAACATCCTCTACCCCATGAAGCAGTTGAAGGTCCCCAAAG